>CAYJHS010000027.1:7874-17155 GCA_964369815.1 uncultured Desulfovibrionaceae bacterium | reverse complement strand
AAGCGATTAATTTTCGTATTTCGTTGTAGGCAGAAACTTTTGTGAACAAAAGTTTTCCCCCCAGACCCCCCTTTCAAAAAACTTTCATTGCGATAGCATATGATTTTTTAATAAACATTTTGCAGCAACCAAGCTCAGAAAGGGGAGAGGCAAAAATTATAAATTGGCGCGTTTTGCGGGGGGTCTGGGGGGTGCTTTTTGGCGCTAGCAAAAGCACCCCCCAGAAAAAATTACATTATATTTTCAATGATACCGCCTGCGAGCACTTGCCCGTCGGCACTATAGACGGCGGCAATTTGTCCGGGGGCGGTGAGGCATTGGGGGCTTTGGAAGGTTATGCGCAGGCTATCGCCGTCTAGTTTTACATGTGCAGGGGCTTCGATTTGTCGATAGCGTAGGCGCACAAAGAGTTCTTGGTGGCACCAGTGCTCTGGTTTTACGAAAAAATTTAATTTGTTAACGACACAGGCAGTAAGTTTAGCCTCATTTTTATTGGTGAGGATGAGGGCATTGCGTTGTGCGTCCTTGGCATAAACGTAGAGTGGTTCTTTCCATGCCACTCCAAGGCCACGTCGCTGGCCTTCGGTGTATTGCCACAGCCCATGGTGACGCCCGCCTTGTTTTGGGGCAATAAGAATTTCTTGCCCATGCTCAAGGCAGTACATGGCACCGCTTTTGCTGAGCTTGATGTGACGCTTACGAGCTTCTTCGAGGACAAAATCTCGATAGGCGCTGCTTTCTGTGGGGGGTACAAAGCAGATTTCTTGGCTTTCTTTGGCAATGGGGATTGGGATGTTCTTGTCGTTTAAATATTGAATATTATTTTGTTTTTGAGTGTGTGCTAGAGGGAAGAGAAGCTGTGTAAAGCGCTCTTTTGGGACAAGGGCAAGGAAGTAACTTTGATCTTTGCTAAGATCTTCACCTTTGCATAGGGGACTAATATTTTGTGTTTCTCTTGAAAAGAGTGGGTTTATGGTAGCATAGTGGCCGGTGGCAAAAAGTTGTGCGCCAAGTTCAATGGCACTGTCCATGAGGGCGCCAAATTTAATATTTGCGTTACATACGGCACAGGGGTTAGGGGTGCGGCCGAGGGCGTATTCTTGTAGAAAGGGCGTGATGACTTTTGCGTCGAAAAGAGGGCGATAATCGATAATATGCAGGGGGATTTTGCGCTGTGTGCAGAGCTTTTCTAGGGTGTTAAGGCCAGCATTTGTTTCTGCATTAGTATTTTTTTCTTGAAGGAAAAGACCATGCAAAGCAATAACTTCATGCCCTTGTTCTTGTAAGGTGACGAGGGCATAAAGTGAATCTGCACCGCCACTGACGGCGACGACTATACGGCGCATTACAAAATTTGGTTGAGGAATTGTTTTAAGCGTGGCGCACGGGGTGAAGAGAAAATTTGGTCTGGCGTGCCAGCTTCTACTATTTGTCCGTGATCCATAAAAATAATACGGTCAGCCACGGTGCGAGCAAAGCCCATTTCGTGAGTGACACACGCCATGGTCATGCCATCTTCGGCAAGATTTACCATAACGTCTAATACTTCGCCTACCATTTCGGGGTCAAGGGCAGAGGTGGGTTCGTCAAAGAGCATGATGCTTGGTTGCATAGCAAGGGCACGAGCTATGGCTACTCTTTGTTGTTGGCCACCAGAAAGTAGGGAGGGGAAAACATGTGCTTTTTCGCTGATACCCACTTTTTTGAGGAGCATAAGGGCGTGTTCTTCAGCTTCTGCTCTGGGTATACCTTTGAGCTTTATGGGGCCCATAGTGAGGTTTTCTAGCACAGTTTTGTGTGGGAAAAGATTAAACTGTTGGAAGACCATACCTAAATTTTGTCGAATAAGGTTAATGTCGTGTTCTTTGCTGGTGATTTCTTTTCCATCAACAATAATAGTACCTTGGTCTACTTCTTCCAAACGATTGACAGATCGCAAGAGCGTGGATTTACCGGAGCCGGAAGGGCCAATGATAACCACACGTTCTCCACTGCGAATGTCAAGACTTACATCCTGCAGGGCAGGAAATTCGCCAAAATATTTCCAAACATTTTGGATACTAATAATGGGTGCGTTATTTTCGTTTGTCATAGTAATTTAATCTTCCTTCCATGATGCTCACGCATTTGGACAAAAGAAGCGTGATAATAAGATAAAAAAGCGCAATGACTGTATATGTTTCAAAGTACAGATACGTTTTGGCGGCAAAGGAGCGTCCACGCTGCATAAGGTCTGGCATGGCCATGACGGATACGAGTGCGGTATCTTTCAGCATGGCAATACATTCGTTGCCCACGGGGGGCAGGATGGTGCGCCAAGCTTGGGGTAAAATCACTAGGAACATGGTTTGAAATTTGTTAAAACCAAGGGATCTAGATGCTTCCATTTGCCCTTTGGGAATAGCCAAGATACCGGCACGAAAGACTTCGCCCATATAAGCGCCATAGCAAAAAGAAATGGCAATAACCGCACTCATAAGCCCGCTTACGTTGAGGAATTTTGCCAGCGCATAGTAAATGTAGAATATTTGCACAAGTAGGGGAATGCCACGGATGATTTCCACATAGGTTGAGGCCACAAGGTTGATGAAGCGATTTTGTGAAATACGTCCAAGACCGGTGAGCAGTCCTAGCGGGATGGCGCATACAATGGACAGTGCTGTCACTTGGAAGGTGACAAGTAGGCCGTCTGGCAAGAAGGCCACAATGTCTAAGTATGGCTCGGGCCATACAAAACACAGAGTAAATAAAGTGGCAATGGCACCAAAAAGAGATATGGACCAGGCCGTAATAAGACGCCATTCCTTAGGGTCAGGAATGTTCACTCCGTCACTGACAACTATGCGGACATTTCCGGTTTCTGTGGTAGCAACAGCTTTGTTTTGATTTTCATCTTTGTGCATTATGTTTCTCATGATTCCCGAAAGCCTTATTTAACAAAAGCTTTCGGGAATTATTCTACAATTTAGCGCTTATTCGGCGCCCATCCATTTAAGCATTAATTGCTTTTCGGTGCCATTAGCTTTTACGCGCTTGATACCTTCGTTCAAGATTTTAGCCAAATCTTCTTGGCCTTTTTTCATGGTAAAGCCGTAGTATTCTACGTCAGGTGTTTCAAATACTACTTTGAATTTATTGGTGAAGTCTTTGCGCTTGTTGGCATAGTATTTAGCCACAGGTGCATCACACATAATAGCGTCAATGCGGCCATTAGCCATATCTTGAGCTGCAAGACCTACGTCGTCATATTCACGAATAATGGCGCCAACATCGGCCTTTTGGGTGACAAAAATGCCGGTGGTGCCAATTTGACCGCCAACTTTTTTCCCCTTAAGGTCTTGTAAGGTTTTGATTTTAGAGTCAACAGGCACAATGAGTGCTTGGCGGATTTCACAATAAGGGTCACTGAACAAAAATTGCTTTTGACGTTCAGGGGTGATGGTTACAGAGGAGGCTACGATATCGTAGTTTCCGGCAGCAACACCGGCAAAAATGCCGTCCCATGCTACGTTACGAATTTCAAATTCAACGCCCATTTCTTTACCGACAGCCTTGATATAATCGGTAGAATATCCAATAACTTGCTTTTTATCATCAAGATATTCCATGGGGGGCCATGTGCCGTCAGAGGCTACAGTGTACTTTTTGGCAAGGGCTTCGCCAACGCCACCAAACATTCCCAAAGCTAATACAAGCATCATTAAATTACGAAACATACAATCTCCCTTCTGTAATAAGAATTTAGGCTACGAGTATGTAGTAGCCACGGCTTTCTGTCAAGTTAAGTGCGGTGAAAATTATTTTTTTGGCGCAGCTGTTTTTGCCAAAGAGTGAGTATAAGTATATTAAATAATTGATAGCCGTGGCTATACCAGCCTTTTTTATGCTCTTCCCAAAGCCGTATAATAGGAGCAGGATTTAAACCTGCAATTTCAAGAGATTGCACGCTAAAACTTTCTTCACTTAATGTTTTCCATTCTTTTACCAGCCAGCCTGCCACTGGAGCATTGAAGCCGGTTTTGGGGCGCTGCAAGCAGGAGGCTGGTAAGAGTTGTGCGGCCATATCTTTTAATATGATTTTTCCTTGAGATCCCTGACGTTTGTAGTGAGTAGGCATGGTGCTGCAGAGTTTAAAAAGTCGATAATCAAGGAATGGAGAGCGCAACTCTAAACTGTTGTGCATGCTGGCACGGTCAACTTTGAATAAAATATCATGAGCAAGCCATGTTTTGTAGTCTACGTATAAAAATCTATCAAGGTGCGCAAGTCCACGAGACTCTTCCCACGCCTTTTGGAAAAAGGAAAAAATATCAGCGGGAACTGTGAGATGCGGGAAAATTTCACTGAGCGTATCGGCGTAAAAAAGAAGACGCCAACACGCATGCGCCAACTGCTCTGGGCGTGGATGAGCGGCAAGAAATTGCTTAAGCTTAAAGACGGTGTTCACTTTTTGGTGGCTATCTGGCAAAAGCGAAATGCAACTACGCAAGATTTTTACTACCAGAGCAGGTACATAGCGAATTTTTCTATACAGCTCATTGGCACGGTGTGTAATGTATCCGCCAAGCAACTCGTCTGCACCATCACCGGTTAAGGCAACCGTCACGTGCTGTCGGGCAAGCTTGCAAAGACTATTCATGGGAATGATAGAGGTGTCGGCAAAGGGTTCATCAAGTTTATTAACTACTTGAAGTAACTCTTCTTGGCTACCAAAGTCTGCCAAAGCCTCATGGTGATCGGTTCCAAGAGCTTTTGCAGTTTCATAAGCAAAAGGTGCTTCATTGTAGCTGGCATCTTGAAAGGCCATGGTAAAGGAGAGAATGCCAGGGCAGTGTGCCGAGGCAAGGGCAGCCACAGTGGCAGAATCCACACCGCCACTCAAAAATACTCCTAGGGGAACGTCGGCTTTTAGGCGAATTTTTACCGCATCTTCAAGGGTGGCATGGAAATTTTCTTGCCAGTTTTGGGGGCTTGGCGTAGCAAGGTTTTGCGCCCATTCTTCTCGTAAATCCCACCATGTTGCTTGTTGGGTGATGGTGCTATTTTTTATAAGTATGTATCCACCTTCACGAACTTTTTGAATGTTTTTGAAGATGGACTGCTCTCCAGGAATATAGGAAAAGGCAAGGTAGGTGCGAGCACTTTCTGGGCACACTTGTGATGCCTGGGGGCTTACCAACGCAATGGCAGAAGCCTCAGAGGCAAAGTATACCCCTTCTCCTGGAATGTGTGCATAATACAGCGGTTTTACGCCAAAGCGGTCTCGTGCCAGCAGAAGAGTTTTTTCGTGAGCATCCCAGAGGGCAAAGGCAAACATACCATTGGTTTTGTGCAAAAAGTCGGAACCCTCGGCCATGAGTCCATGCAAGAGAACTTCGGTGTCACTTTGTGAGGTAAAAATATACCCTTTCTGCTTAAGGTGTTGCCGTAATTCTTGATAGTTATATATCTCCCCATTAAAGACGATTGTATAGCGCTTGCTAAGGTCAGTCATGGGTTGCTGCCCAGTAACAAGGTCAATGACTTTAAGGCGTTGATGTCCAAGCCCAACGCCTTGGCTCACAAAGATTCCCGTATCGTCCGGCCCTCGGTGTTGTAATTGCGCACACATGTTTTCAATAATGCTATGCG
Organism: uncultured Desulfovibrionaceae bacterium; assembly: GCA_964369815.1. GTDB lineage: Bacteria > Desulfobacterota > Desulfovibrionia > Desulfovibrionales > Desulfovibrionaceae > CAYJAD01. Next base: position 11,524 of record CAYJHS010000027.1, on the reverse strand, counting down.
CCGGTATTGTCTTAAAATCTTGAGGGATAAAGCCACATATGCCACACATAGTATTTACCTAAGGTGTATTTTTCTTGTCTACACTGACAATAAGCTGTCTGATTTGTTCAGCAATAAGGCCAAGCCCAAGCATTAAGAAACTGCCAAAAGTACTAATGATGCCTATATAATATCCTACTTTAAGGTCGGTGATAGCTGTAAAGAGGAAACACATAAGACCAAATAAAAACCAAAATGTACTAAATAAAAAGAATATTTTTAATGGATTAAAGTAAAGAATCTGCTTTAAGATATAGGTGATGGTGCGTAGAGAATCCTTGAATAAGCGTACATGGCTTGAGCCAATTCTGGCATAATAGTCGGTGGGAATATAGGCCACAAACAGATTATTCATCATATATGCCAGAGTGATAGAGGTGGTAAAACTAAAGGTTTCACACAGGTGCGCTTCAAAGGTGAGGGCTTTTTCTCTGGAAAAGATCCGAAAACCCGAATTTATATCTTCAATTTCTTTTTCTGTGGACCACTCCACAACCTTTTTTAGCAATTTGCGCAATACAGATTTATAGGCGGATTGGCGATAGTTTTTACCCTTGCGTGCGCCCACCACCATATCAAAGCCTTCTTCGTATTTTTCAAGTAATTTCGGTATGTCATGCACGGGATAGGTGCCGTCGGCATCGGTCATAACAATGGTGTCATAAGACGCATTTTGTATGCCATCTTTAAGGGATCTCCCATAGCCGGCATTGGCCGGGTGACGTATGACCTTTGCGCCGGCTTCAAGGGCAAGACTTGCGGTGTTATCCTTTGAGCCGTCATCAATGACAATAATCTCATAGGGCACATCTTTCCACGTTTTCAAGATGTTAGCACAGTCTTGAACGGTTTGAACAATGGCGTCTTGCTCGTTCAGAGCTGGAATTACAATGGAAATTCCTGTGATAGTTTTCAAAGTATAACTCCTCAATGTTATAACTGTCGCAAATGTAAGGGTAAAAGATCTTTAAAAGTGGCCTTTTGCTTGGGCGTGAAGAGATAAAAACACGCATAGCAAAAGCACGGCCAGAGGATAAGATTAATAAATGTACTATGCTTTACTCCTGACTGCCCAGGTAAGAGGGAGCACCACACCAGCGGAATAAGCGCCGGAAAAATGCTCATCCATAGACCCTTAGGTAATTGCCGGTGTTCTTTGTGGCGAATCCAAAGCAATAATGCAAAGAGCGGGAGCCAAACAGCTATATGGGTTGCCAATAAATTTTTGCTTATGGCTAATAAAATCATACTAATACCGCTGGCTTTGTATTGCGTAACAGTATCACCAAAAATGGTTTGCCATGAAATGTCAAAGGCATAGTGAAGGATACCCCACTTGCACAGCCAAGGCAATAAAAAGCCTATGCTCCAGGCGATGCACGCCCAAAAGCCTTGGGCAAGTATGGTGTAGGTTGCTGTTGTATAAGCATTTTTGTTGTCTTGAGCCGCTTCTTCCTCTTGAGATATATCGTGCAGTTGCGCCCAAGATGCTAGGATAAAACATAAAAGTGGCATGGATAAGCTCAGTGACCCCATGCTTAAAAAGGTGAAGAATCCGTCACAGGCGCCCACGGCAGCCATAAGGAGAAAAAAACTGCGCCCACTGCGTAGCCATGTGGCCACAATGGAAGCTACAAGTACCAACCAAAATTGTGTGGCATGGGTCACGAGTACATACATGCTGGGTGAATTGAGTAGCAAAAAAGCACCAATGATTAAAAGCGCATGTGCGGTACTGACACGAATTTTTATACTTAGTGCCAAAACAAGGAGTAAAAAGCATGAAAGAATAGTGGTGAGGGTGCGCACTGTCTGCATGTCAAAAAAACCGTACAGAGTACGCACAACAGCGGCATAGCCGTGTGCATAGCGATAATAGGGGCTGGGCGTAGGGCTACTAAAATTGTTTTTGACTGCCGCAGAAAGGGCACCACACTCTCCATAACTTGTATTGAGCAACATGTCCGATATGTTTTTGTAGTCTTGTAGGGCGGTGCCAATGCCAAAGCATTCTGTGTACATATCTACCCGATGTGGCTTGGCAATAATGGTAACTTCAGGATAGTTGTGTTGAAAAAAACCTGCTTCATGCGCCGTACTAATGTTTTTTTGTAGTTGCGGTAAGGGAATCTGCATAGAGGCATAGAACAGAGTGTAGCCCAATAACATACAGAAAAAACAAACAAAAATGGAAAGTCCCAAGTGCTTTAAGCTTGGGCGCTCTTTGCAAAGGCATTGCCATGCCGTGGAGATAATTTTTTTAGAAGTATTTTCCATAATTATGCTCATAAATGCCTTAGTATTTAGTATAAAAAAACCTTTGGAAAGCGAAATTTATTATAAAAGAGAGTCCATAAGCGCCTAATAAAGCAATATAATCCCACTGCGGAGAAAACTGTAGTTGATACCAACCATACATGTAGGCAGCACGGACTCCATAGATAATGCCAAGACCGAGCAAATAACTCACAATGCGCATGCCAGAAAAAGCATTTTTTTGGGTGGGAAAAACCCAAAAAGTCATGAGTAAAAAACCGGTTATTCCCCCAAGCGCCAGACCTATGAACAATGCCGCTTGATAGGGGATGCCACAAGCAAGGGCAATAACTACAGCTATGTAGTCAACGCAAAGCCCAAGGAGGCTATTGAGAAAATATTTGACAAATTCTGGCATGAAAATCTAAGTAGCGCACTCTAGCGATTTATAAATAAGTAAAAGTGGCGAAGACCAAAGATGGTCAACGCCACTGGCAATACGTGTACATGCAAATGAATAAAATACGGTAAGTTGCTACCTTTATTTATTCTGGTCGTGTTAAGTTTGTGCCCTTAAGCGCTTCTTGAGTGTCTAGTGTTGTGGGCGCAAAATTCCATGGAGTTTCAGAGTCCGGATGCGGAATATTCGCCTGCAAAGAACCTCTGTCCATACCCATTTCTTCAAGGAGCTCACCGGTAAGTGCAAGCACACGATAACGTCCCAAGACGGCGTCGGTGCGACGGATAGTTTCTTCTGATAGGCTAAAGAAATATTCGCTTTCTGCGTCAAGAATAGAAAGCAGGTCTTTTTGCCCTACCTCAAATTGTTTGAAATAGTTAATTTTTGCTAAGCGTGATGCTTTGGAGGCGTTAATATAACTGCGCACTGGGCTGGCGGAGCTACGACTGACGCTGTAGGCAAGGTTCAGTTCTTGGTTCACAAGATCCATAACTTCGTGTAATTCAAACCGTAAACGGCGTATTTTAGCGGAGTTCGCCTTAAAGGTGGCTGTGTCGGCACCGCCACTATAGATGCTCCATTGCATATTCATCATGGCTGTCCATGAAAGTTGGTAGTTATTGCCACTACGTCCCACGTCGTTGTAAGATGGGCCAGCATCAACACTTAAGCGTGGGGAAAAATTAGCACGTTCTACGTCGCGTCCTGCCATGCCACTGCGAATAGCCGCCAAACTTGCTTGAATATTGGAATTTTTATTGACGCTCACATCACGTGCTTCATTTTTATTTTGGTAGAAACGTTTTGGAAGTGTTACAGGGCCTAGGTGTTGGGGTACTATTTGTCCGGTGACTTTTGTGTAGGCGGTGTAGGCATTTTCCAGACCTTGCTCATG
>CAYJHS010000027.1:0-7864 GCA_964369815.1 uncultured Desulfovibrionaceae bacterium | reverse complement strand
CAAAATTCTTCTATTTTCATTCACATTATTTCTTGCCAAGGCTACAAGTTTGCGGCGGCGCAAAACGTCAGCATGGGCAGATATGGCAGAATATGCCAAGGATGTAGCACTGTCCATAAGCTGCCAAGCTTGATAGTTTAATTCAGCATTGCCTTGGCGCACTCGTGCAGATGTGGCTCCGCCATCCCAAATGGTTTGGCTGGCTTGCAGGGCAATATTGCCGGTGCCAACAACATATTCTGCATCACCACGGATTCGGGTGCTGGCATCGTCCACTTGGGTTACGCCAATCCCTGCCCACAGGCCAATGGTTGGGTAATAACCGGCCTCGGCGACGCGTATATTGTGCACGGCTTGCATGCGGGATTGTTGTGCCGCCTTAACATTAGGGCTGTAGCCAAAAGCAAAACGCAATGTGTCTTGCAGTGTGGTGACGGGAGTGGCCAGCCCTTGTGTGCTTAGGCCATGAAGAAAACACATGATGGCAAGCATGCTAAGATAAGTTTTACACGTTTTTTTCATATGTACACCTTTGTATTAAAAATTTGACACGTAGTGAAGTATAAGCAAAATGTATACCAAGCACCTTTTGGGTACGACGCGTCACTTGTACAGGTTTTGACATTTTCTGCCAGTGATTTATATAACAGCTATGGAAAAACCAATCTCCACAACACTACCCCTTACTCCCGGCGTGTATCTCTACAAAAATGCCGCAGGACGTATTATATACGTGGGTAAAGCTCGGGTTTTACGCAAACGCATTTTATCGTATTTTCGCGAAGAAGGGCTCCCCGCAAAAACCCGTGCCATGCTGCGCCACGCTGTGACTATTGAAACCCTTTCCACCACAACAGAAAAAGAGGCTCTGCTCCTTGAGGCGAGCCTAATCAAAAAACATCGCCCACATTACAACATAGTGCTACGAGATGACAAGCAATATATTTTGTATAAAATTTCTACAAAGCATCCTTTCCCACGCTTAGAAATTGTACGCAATACGCAAAAAAATACTCGTCACAAAGCACATTATTATGGGCCATTTACCTCGGCTTTAGCGGCACGGGAAACATGGAAAATTATTCACAAGGCCTTCCCCTTGCGTCGCTGTACCGATCGAGCCATGCGCAATCGTGTCCGTGCTTGTCTTTACCACTTCATGGGACAATGTCCCGCTCCTTGTATGGAAGAAATCAGCCCAGAAGCATACGCACAAGGCGTACGCAAGGTACAGGACTTACTTTCTGGACGCTCGGCAGAGTTGCTACAAAGTTTAGAGCAAGAAATGCTGCAAGCCTCCGACGCCTTAGAGTTTGAAAAGGCGGCAGCCCTGCGCGATGCCATGGAAGCTGTACGTCGCACTGTGGAAAAGCAGGTGGTGGTGCTCCCAGGTGGAAAAGATATGGATGTTATAGGTCTAAGCTGTGTAGAAAAGGGCATGGCTCTAGGCATTTTATTTGTGCGTGGTGGCGTGCTCATGGATGGAAGCAATTATTTTTGGCCTGCGTTGGACTTTGAAGATACCCCAGAGATATTACTTTCTTTTTTAGCGCAATTTTATGGGCGCATTACACCGCCTGCACACATTATTGTACCTTGGATTCCTCAAGAGCCAAAGGCCGAAGGCAGTACCCACAAATGCCTAGAAGAAGGGCAAGAAGAAGGACAGGAAGAAGAGCATATGTTCAAAGCCTTAGAGCAAAGTTTGTGCGATATACGCCAAGGTTCCGTACGCATTACAGCCCCTCGTTCCATGGAGGAAAATGCTCTCGTGGACATGGCCGCCACCAATGCCAAAGAGGAAGGACGCAAGCATAAGGAACATGCTCTTGAAGAACGCCTTGCGGCAGTTTTGCATCTGCAAAATCCGCCGCAACGTATTGAATGTGTCGATGTTTCGCATACCTCAGGCCTGCAAACACGAGTAGGCATGGTGGTATTTGAAGGGGGAAAACCTCTCACTTCTGCCTATAGGCAATACTCCATGCCCGACGGCACCAGCGATGATTATGCCACTTTAGCCGCATGGGTGGTGCGCCGCTTGGAGTCGGGGCCGCCATGGCCGGATTTATTGCTTATTGACGGTGGTAAAGGACAGCTTTCGGCTGTACGCCGTGCTTTGCAAGAGCAAGGGCAAGAAGGGCTTTTTGCTCTTGCCGCCATCGCCAAAGCCCGTGACGAGCATGGGCATGCTGATCGTCGTGCGGGCAATGTGCAAGATAGAATTTTTCTGCCGGAACGCTCCAATCCTCTTCCTTTGCGGGCAGGTTCAGCGGAGCTTTTATTTTTGCAACATATTCGAGATTGTACACATAGATATGCCATAGGCAAACATCGTCAAGCGCGTAATAATGCAGCGCTTTCCGGTGAACTCATGCGCATCCCCGGCATAGGGCCGCATACGGCACGTCTTTTATGGGAGCACTTTGACAGTACCGAGGCTATGACCAAGGCCAGCATAGAAGACCTCGCCGCTATTAAAGGTATCGGCAACAAAAGAGCCCAAACGTTATGGGAAAAGTTGCAAACTTTAACGAGATAGAGATAATTTTAGGGGGAGGGTTTTTTCAAAAAAAGCTGTTCTCCTCAAAAATGCCACTTATAGCAACAAAGCAGCATTGTAGAAAAAAACATCATCCCAAGTGTAAATATTGCGGTGCAAGGCTTTCAAGCCAAGGCATGTCGTGGCTAGCCACAATAACAGTGGTGCCGCTATAAATGGCTTTGTTTACAGCCTTTTGGATGGCTATAGCACTGGCGCCGTCCACATGCGCTGTGGGCTCGTCCAAAAGTAAGGCTGAAGGCTGCAGCACGAGTCTTGCTGCCAAGGCTACGCGCTGTTTTTCACCGCCGGAAAGTTGATGCCATTGGCGAGAAAGAATGTTTTCGTCTGTAAATCCTACTGCTAGTAAAGATTGCTCTGCCTTTGATAGCATATTTGTGGTATGGCCACGTAGGCGCAGACCATAGCAGACGTTTTCTAAGACGGATTGCTTAAAAATATATGGTTCTTGTAGGAGTAATGTGGCCTCAAGACGTGGATTTGCTGTGTTTTTCCCATAAAAATGTATGTGCCCTGTGCTGGGCTTTTCCAAAAAAGCCAGAAGCCGTAAAAAAGTACTCTTGCCCGCCCCATTGGCACCAGTGAGCGCTAAAACCTGTCCTTGCTCTATGTCTAATGTAGGCAGATGCCGAATGTCCAGCGCTGGGTGTTTTTCATAAAAATGTGCTAACCTTTCAATGTGGTAGAGTGTGCTCATGCCTTTCTCCTATGGCGTAAAAAGGCTAGGGTAAAGTTTACCAAAAACGCAAAAAGTAAGAGCACGAGTCCAAGGGCAATGCCTTGAGAAAATTCACCTTTATTTGTTTCAAGGGTGATGGCAGTGGTGATGGTGCGGGTGTGCCAGCGGATATTGCCCCCAAGCATCATGGCTATGCCCACCTCTGTGACCACACGCCCAAAGGCCGTAACTAAGACGAGAATGATGGCAAAACGCAGTTCTTTCAAGGTGCCTATGGCCACTTGCCATGGATTTGCCCCTAAGGTGAGTAGAGTTTGGCGACAGCGTGGGTCTTGATTTTCTACCGCTTGAGCTGTGAGGGCTACAATAATAGGTAAGGCCAGCATCGCCTGCCCAAGAGCCATGCCTTCCAAGGTAAAAAGCAGACCATAATCGCCTAAGAGGCCTTTGCGCATGATAAACGCATAAACTAAAAGTCCAATGAGCACCGTAGGAAAGGCCAAGAGGGTGTGGAAAATAAGTAAAAGAAAGCGTTGCCCCCAAAAAGTGCCGTAGCCAAGGACGATGCCCAACGGCAAGCCAAGGCTGATAGCCAAGGTCATGGCGTAGGTAGTGGAAATAAGGCTAGCCTTAATGGCAGAAAATACGTCTGCATCAAGCGTGTACAGCAGGCGCAATGCTTGCACTATGCCTTCAAGGAAAAAGTCCATGCTTATTTACCGTTTGTATCGGGAGCCGCATTGGGGAAGAACAGTTGTTGTCCTTGTATGTGATAATCGGCAATGTGTTTTTGCGTAGTGGGGGTGGCAAGCCATTCAGAAAATTTTGCGGCAAGGGTCTGTTGTGCTTGTGGACAATGCTGGGGGTTTACTTCTATAACGCTATATTGATTAAATAATTCTGCGTCATCTTGCACAAGTACTGTAAGAGGGCTTTGGGGGTTTTTACTATGAAAATGTATCCATGTTCCTCTGTCCGTAAGGGTATAGGCTTTTTTTTCTGAGGCTATATTTAAGGTGTGCATCATGCCTTGTCCCACAGAGAGATACCATTTTTCCTTTTCAGGGATTTGTAAGTCTGCATTCCGCCAAAGTTTTTCTTCCATTCTATGTGTTCCTGAATAATCTCCACGGCTTATAAAGTGTGCTTTGGCCCTTGCTATGTATTGTAAGGCAATATGTGCCTTTTGTCCTTGTGTTTTGGCAGTATCTTCCTTTGGCCCTACGATGATGAAGGAATTATACATAAAGGGGAGGCGGTGTATGCCATAGCCCGCCTGTACAAAGGCCTCTTCAGCAGCTTTAGCGTGTACCAAGACGGCGTCCACATCGCATTGTTTCCCATGGGTGAGAGCTTTGCCTGTGCCTACGGAAACCCACTTGAGAGAAATCCCTTTTTCTTTAGTGAAAATCGGAGCTAAGGTATCTAGTAAACCGGAGTCTTGTATGCTGGTGGTGGTGGCAATAAGTAATGTTCTATCAGTTTGCTGTGCATAGATTTTAGGCACAGCAAACAAGAGTACCGTAAGGCCAAGTAAATAAAACAAGGCACAGCGTTTTAGTGTATGATATTTATTGTGTGTCATAAAAAGTACCAGCAAAGTAGAAAAAATTGCTATACTTGGATATGAATGCCTTTAGCCCAAGGGGTCATGGGGGCAAGAGCAGAGGCACGAGCAGCCATGCTTGCTTGTGTTTTGTAGGCAGAAGTAACTTGTTCCGGCTTAATGGTGTTGGCGCTTAGGAGTGAACTAGCACTATGGGAAGTTGACGTTGCGCTTATGTTTTGTATTGAAGATACGCTGGGAGTAAAGCTTCTGTTTTGCAGGCGAGCACTAATATCTTGAGGGGTGATATTTTGTGCATACGTAGCAACAACGCTAGACATGTCAGCCTGATTTCCTTGGGGGAAGCGGCGTAATTCTTCTTGGCTTGGGATATATGGGGTCTTGTTTGTGAGCTGACCGTTGGCATTGTAATTTTGTGCTTCCGCTTCATAGGTGGCGTAGGCAGTGCTCTCGCTGTGTCTATGAATGGCATTGTCACGTGAGGAGAGGGATAGTGCTTGGAGTTGAGCCTCGGGGCTGAGAGTTAAGGTGTCTGCCAGAGAATCAGCAAAACTTGAACTTTGCGCACCATTACGCCCATCGGAATTTCTTTCTTCTTGTTGGAAGGTAGAAAGACCAAAGTCAATATCACCTATGCTGTAGGCAGGGTCAATATAACTTGAAATGGCGTCCATAAGTAATAGCTAATACATGTTTTTGTTTTTGTCTAGGGGCAAGGTGCTTGTTTTTTTGTGAAGATGGTAAGGGTTTTTCCTTTGCACTTTTGCGTTCTTTCTCCAAAATTTATCTTTTTTATGCACACGGCGTCATTACGTATTTTTTGAAAGCACGTACCGGAGTACGTTCTGCTTTCAAAAAATACGCACTTCCTTGTGTGCGCAAAAAATCTCAAAATTTAAAGAAATTCCACAAAAACCAACCAGCCACGCTTTTGTTGCCAAAAAGAAAGTAGTCTTAGCTGTTTTGCATTAAAAGGAGACAAAAGCGTGGCGTCCTCGAAGGGAACCCCCCGTCATTTCGCTCCACTACGTTTCGCTTCATGCCACCCCCCTTATAGTGCGCAAAGCGCACAAGGGGGAAATGTTAAGGCCTAAGTAATAAAGAGTTCCGTTGCGGAAAGATGTTACTTTAAAAATAGGGTGTTATCGCAATGAAAGTTTTTGAGGGAGGGTGTTTGAGGGAGGGAACTTTTTGAAAAAAGTTCCCTCCCTCAATAAATACACAAAATGTCCTATTTATATACAGCGCCTGTAGCGGCGGAGCTTACGAGGCGGGCGTAGCGTTTAAGGAATGGAGAGGTAACTTCTTTTACTACGGGTACAAGGTTTTTGCGGCGTTTTTCCAGTTCTTCTTCACTGACGAGGAGGTCAAGTACGCGGTTGGGGATATCAATACGAATGATATCACCTTCTTGTACAAGGCCAATGTTACCGCCGTCGGCTGCTTCTGGGGATATATGTCCGATGGCTGCGCCGTTGGTGCCGCCGGAGAAGCGTCCGTCGGTAAGTAGTGCCACGTCTTTGCCAAGTCCCATGCCGGTGATGGCGGCGGTGGGGGAGAGCATTTCTCGCATACCGGGGCCGCCACGGGGGCCTTCGTAGGTGATGACTACGCCGTCGCCTTTGACGATTTTACCGGCGAGAATGGCTTGCATGGCTTCTTCTTCGGAGGTGAAGACACGGGCGCGCACTTCTCGGCAGAGCATTTCTGGGGCAACTGCGGATTGCTTGACAACGGCGCCGCCGGGGGCAAGGGAGCCTTTTAGGATGGCAATACCGCCTTGGGGTGAATAAGGATTGTCAAGGGTGCGTACGACGTCACTGTTTTTGATGCCGGCTTTGAGTTCTGCGAGGTTTTCGCCAACGCTTTTGCCGGTGACGGTGAGGGCGTTATAGTTGATGAGTCCGGCTTTGCCAAGTTCGAGCATGACAGCGGGAATGCCACCGGCAAGGTGCAATTCTTCAATGTGATGTGTGCCGGCGGGAGAGAGTTTGCATAGGTTCGGAGTTTTGCGGCTTACTTCATCAAAAATATCTAGGGAAAGGTCAAGGTTCGCTTCACGGAAAATGGCTGGAAGGTGCAGTACTGTATTGGTGGAGCAGCCAAGAGCCATGTCAACAGCTACGGCATTGGCGATGGAGTCTTGGGTAACAATGTCCGAAGGGCGGATATTTTTTTCAAGGAGTTCCATGACCTTCATGCCGGATTTTTTGGCAAGGCGGATGCGTGCAGCCATGACGGCGGGGGTGGTGCCGTTGCCGGGCAGAGCAAGGCCGATGGTTTCAGAAAGACAGTTCATGGAATTGGCGGTGAACATACCAGCACAGGAACCACAGCCCGGACATGCACCTTCGGCCAGTTCTTCCAATTGTTCCTCGGTCATAAGGCCACTTTTGACTCGTCCAACGCCTTCAAAAACGGTGATGAGGTCAGTTTTGGCATCTTTTTCAATGTGCGGAGATTTGAGGCCAGCAAGCATGGGGCCGCCGCTAATGAGGATAGATGGCACGTTTAAGCGCAGCATAGCCATGAGCATACCGGGGACACTCTTGTCACAGTTGGGAATGAACACAAGGGCGTCAAAGGGGTGCGCACAGGCCATAATTTCGATAGAGTCGGCAATGATTTCTCTTGAGGGCAAGGAGAAGTGCATGCCTTGATGGTTCATGGCAAGTCCGTCGCACACAGCAATGGCGGGAAATTCTAGTGGGGTGCCGCCAGCCATGCGTACACCAGCTTTGACAGCTTCGGTGATACGGTGCAGGTGAATATGTCCGGGCACAATTTCATTGGCGCCGTTGACAATGCCCACAAGGGGGCGATCCATTTCTTCACGGGTAAGGCCAAGGGCATACAGCAAGGAGCGGTGGGGAGCCTTTTCAAGGCCGCCGGTCATTTTTTTACTACGCATGGGAGATTCCTTTATATTTTTTAGGTAAAATTATACGAGTCTTTGTCAGTGTTGACGTGTTTGCTTAGCAAAAAAATGCTCAAAAGACTAGTATTTCGTGGGGTATTTTATTTTCTGGGGAGGGGAACTTTTTTTAGGGAAAAA
>CAYJHS010000026.1:13582-17162 GCA_964369815.1 uncultured Desulfovibrionaceae bacterium | reverse complement strand
TCAAAAAACTTTCAATGCGACCATACTTCATTGTTTAAATAGACATTTTGCCGCAATAAAGCTTAGAGGGGGTAAGTGCAGCAAATTCTTGATGCACTCAAAAATAAAACTTAGGTGCAGCTTAGCTGTACCGTGAAAAGTTTTATTTTTGTGGCATTTGAGCTGGCAGGAACTTTTGTGAACAAAAGTTCCCCTCCCCCAAACCCCCTCCCTTCAAAAAACTTTCAATGCGACCATACTTCATTGTTTAAATAGACATTTTGCCGCAATAAAGCTTAGAGGGGGTAAGTGCAGCAAATTCTTGATGCACTCAAAAATAAAACTTAGGTGCAGCTTAGCTGTACCGTGAAAAGTTTTATTTTTGTGGCATTTGAGCTGGCAGGAACTTTTGTGAACAAAAGTTCCCCTCCCCCAAACCCCCTCCCTTCAAAAAACTTTCAATGCGACCATACTTCATTGTTTAAATAGACATTTTGCCGCATAAGCTACCTATGAGGACATTGCAAAATGCAATTGGTGTCGATAAAATTGACACCAGCACTTTTGCAATGTTCTCATAGGTAGCAAATAAACAGTGGATGTTTTTTGTTGCATTAAGGCAATAGCCATAAAAAACACATTAAAAGAGTTTTTGTAAGGGGCTAGCTCTCAGTAGGTCGGGAATCTTTGTGAACAGAAGTTTCTCACAGAAAAAATAACAATGTCCTACATATTCGCTTTAAAACCGATATTTTTTTCTAGAGCTTTTTCATAAATAATATGCGAGATGGTCACATCAAAAAGTGCCATGCCTACGGATTTAAACCAGCTTGTATTTTCCTTCACTTGTTCTTTGTTTTTCTCTTGTAAAAGAAAGTGTCCAAAAGAGCCGATGTTTTCTTCTTGTAAAATGCCTTCGTCTAGTGGTTTAGCCATATCGCCTGTTTCTTCTTTGGCAAGGTCAATGTCTATGAAAATATGTTCTGCAGCTTCACATATGGCTGGTGGGAATTCCCGCATATGTGGCTTATAGGAGCCGATACCTATGTAGCTTTTGCCTTTTAAGAGTGTAACGTCGTTAGGAAGCACCGGTTCGCAAGAAGTGGTTGCGGTGATAATTATCTCTGCTTGTTGCAAGAGCGCTGTAACGTTTTGACAGGCGTGTATACGAGCTTTTGGGGCAATTGTTTGAATTTTTTCTATGAATGTGTCAAGGTTAGGGCTAAAGGAATCAAAAATATAAATATCCTCTATGGGGCGCACATGGCAAGCGTAGAGCAACTGGTAATACCCTTGCACCCCAGCGCCAATGAGTCCCACGCTCTTTGCTGTGTCTTTGCTGGTATGGCGTATGCCAAGCCCACCCACGGCGCCGGTGCGCAAAGCGGTGATGAACTTTCCGTCTAGCACGCAAAGCGGGCGTCCACTATCCACGTCGTTTAAGACCATAAGGCCATAAATGGTGGGGAGACCTTTAGCAATATTTTCTGGAAAGAGGGTTAAGTATTTAGTGCCGATAGCGTGTTCTGTCATGCAGGGCATGTAGAGTAAGGTCTTTTTATCATTGTCGATATGTACCCGATGCGGCATAAAGAAATTTTCGCTAACATAGGTGGCGTAGGCTTTTTCCACGGCGTGCATAACGTCATCAAGACTTACTGCAGAGAGAATTTCTTGTTCATTTAAAACGAGCATATATACTCCTTAATCTAGCTAGATTATATACTTAAATTGTTATACAGTCGATGGTTGTGCAAGGAACATCTATACACATATCTGAGAGCTTTGTAAAATGAAACATCTTGGCGATGCGTTGTGTTAGGTATTAAAAATGGCCTGAGTGAAAAGTATCTTTTCGTACTTTTTTCAGTGCCACTATAATTATATTTCATTGAAATAAACAAAAATTTTTTAAGGCAAACTGTTTTCTAGTATTTGTAATGATAGAAGAAAATAAAAAATAAAACTTATTAAAATACTTTTTTTCTAGCAAAAAGGATTTTAGTGTTGACAAGAAAATAGTGAGTGGGTACTGTTTGACTACGCATTATTGCGTGTGGACGTACTATCTGTGCAGTCCCTTCAAAATTGCAAGCGTGTCTACGTTTCGCTTGCGGGCTTTTAGCCTGAGACTACAACGTCTCGTCACCTAGCCTTGTTTAGGTGCCTATATATCCAGATTACTTTTGCAAGTCTTTTGCACCTGCAACTTTTTGTTGCGTATTGTGGCATATGTCTGAATGATTGTAGTACGTTTATGCCCAAATTAAAAACAAAGGAATTTATCATGGCCGATATTCAATTACAAAAGCCTGCTGCTGGACAAAATGTTTCTATCGCACCTAATGAAAATGATCGTTTGCACTTAAAGTTTGCTACTGGCGATTCCACATTGACACGTGATGGTGACAATCTGGTCTTTACTTTTGGTGGCGCAGCTGAAGGCGCTAGCGAAAGTGACGCTGCAGCAGCTAATGCTAATAAATCTACCATTACTCTTACTGATTTTTATAAAGCGTATAATGCTGAAAATATGCCCACCTTCCTTATTGGTGATGGTGATGAACAAGCCGAAGTGGGCGGTGAGCAGTTCTTCGCTGGTATGGCAGAAGACCTCATGCCTGCAGCCGGTCCTGGTGCTGGTGCCGGTGCCCAAGGCGGCGGTACCATCGTAAGCTTTGCAAGCGGTACCTTGCTTGGCGGTATTGACCGTTTGGACGGTCTTGATCAAGGTTTTGGTGCTGCCGCTACTCCTGTTGATTTGCCAGAGGGTGCTGCGGTTGCTAACCTTGCTCCTACGATTACAGGTATTACTATTTTTCCTGATGCAGACCCAGACGCCTTCCCAAATCAGCTTGATGTCATTGAAGGCGGTGTAGGACGTGAGGCTGACGGTAGTCTTTCTGCTACCCCTAACAAAGCCTACGCTGGCGAAGCCAATGCCAGTGGGCAAATCAATGCTACTGACCCTGAGGGCGGTTCTTTGAGCTTCTCAGTACAAGGTAATGGCGTTGGTGCTTTTGGTACTTTCACTGTTGATGGCAATGGTGTTTTCAATTATGCTTTTGACCCCGCTGCCAATAATGAACTTAGCCAAGACCAAGTGGAAACAGATACTTTTTTTGTGGACGTAACCGACCCTGCAGGCAATACTACCTCTGTGTCCGTGACTGTCACCATTAGAGGTACTAATGATATACCATTATTTACTGTTAGCTCTGATGATTTACAGGTGACGGAAGATGCTGCTGTTACAGATTTAGTCATCAGTGGCACATCCACCGTTGTTGACTCAGATAATGCAGATACACAAACATTCTTTGTGGGTGAACAAGGCCAAAATGTTGGTGACACCCTTGACGTTGCTGACGGCCTTACCGCTGCTGGCGATACGCTGACCGTTAAATTAACTGCTCAAGATGGTACAGAATTTGATGCAAATGTGACTGTGGATGCAAGTGGTAATTATACGGTTTCTGTAAACAACAATAGCGTACAAAGCCTCGGCCAAGGTGAAGAGGCCACTGGTTCTTTCACTCTTTATGTGCGTGATACCGCCGGTGCATGGGTATCTCAAGATGTTGATGTGACTGTTACCGGC
>CAYJHS010000026.1:0-13482 GCA_964369815.1 uncultured Desulfovibrionaceae bacterium | reverse complement strand
CATGTGACTGAAAATGTTGCTGCAAATGCGGCTGGTGACTTAGTTATCGGCGGCACATCCACCATTACTGACCCAGATAATGCAGATACGCAAACATTCTTCGTGGGCGAACAAGGTCAA
This sequence comes from uncultured Desulfovibrionaceae bacterium, assembly GCA_964369815.1. Taxonomy (GTDB): domain Bacteria; phylum Desulfobacterota; class Desulfovibrionia; order Desulfovibrionales; family Desulfovibrionaceae; genus CAYJAD01. Next base: position 13,362 of record CAYJHS010000026.1, on the reverse strand, counting down.
AACGTTGGGGATACTCTTGACGCCGCCGATGGACTTACTGCAGCTGGCGGTGTGTTGACCATTGAGCTCACCTTTGGCAATACAGCTTATGATGCTGATGTGACTGTGGATGATAAGGGTAATTATACGGTTTCCGTAGATAATAATAGCGTGCAAAACCTTGGTCAAGATGAAGAAGCTACTGGTTCTTTCTTCATTTATGTGCAAGATAAAGAAGGCGCTTGGAGTCGCCAAGAGATTACCGTAACTGTTACCGGTTCCAATGACCAACCCATCATTAGTATTGAAGGCGACACCGTCTTAGTTGAAAGTGGCGTAGGTGATAGCGTAGCTGGTGTGATTCCTAACGCTCCCAATGCTCCTTATGCTGGCGATAACATAGCAGAAGGTAAAATCACTATTGCTGACGTGGATGCCACTGATCAGCTTAGCTTGAATTATGGTAGTTTAGAAATTGTCAGCGGCACTCAATATTATGTTGTGTTCAATGCTGCCAATGGTAACTATGACTTGCTTGATCCTGCTGCTGCAGGCAACCTTGCTGTTGATTCCTATATTGGTATTATTGAATTTACTACTACCGATAGCGGTAATAATGTTACCTATGATTACAAATTTGAGTTGAATAATGATAGCGCAGCCGTGAAAGGACTCAACGATGATGAAGCCCTTAGTCCTGCACTTGATCTCAAGCTTAGCGTAAAAGACGATAGCGGTGTAGGCGCAGGTAATGCGGCTACTGGTTCTGAAGCAGACAGCGCAGAAGCTACCTTGTCCTTTGACATTACTGGTACTAACGACCGTCCGGTTTTAAGCTTTGTTGAAAAAAATATCGAAATCACAGATTTTTCTGCTCCTAATGACAATATTTTCTCCAACACTACGGCATCTGTTTCTGGTACTTTATCTACTGCTGACGATGATATCAACGACACTCATTTTTATAGTGTAGGTCTTGCTAATCCATATCTTCTTGATGAAGCAACCTTTAACAATATCGCTGATATTTTAAGTCAATTAAACTCTAAGCTTGAGCTTGAAAACAAGCTTGATGATTTACCAAGCATTCAAGAAATTCAAGCCTATCTTACTAAACTTGCTGCCTTTAATCCTTCTGCTGTGCTTGACGCTGTGCAAGATAAGATTGAAGATGCCGCCGCTGACTTAGAAGCTCTCCTGAATAAGGAACTTGGCAAGTTAGAAGATGTTATCAGCAAGGTTGACGTTGGTGTTTTAGTCAATGATGTGACCGATCTTTTAAAGACTGAACTTGGCAAATTGGATGGTCTTGTGGACGAAGCACAACTTAAGGCCATGCTTGATAAGGTTTTAGATCAAGTCAACGATAAGCTTGGTGCCATTCCTAATGCCGATGCTGTACTTGACGCCGTTACTGGCGCATTAGAAGGCGTTATTACCGGCGGTCTTGAAGATGTCTTCAACGACCTTAACGCTATGAATCCTTTCAATGCACTGGGCGATTTACAAGCGAAAATTGAAACTTTCTTGGCCGCAGAATTTGATAAGCTCGACGGTAAGTTAGAAAGCATCAGCGTAGCCGACTTTGCCGACTTCTTAAAAGGCGAATTGGGCTCTGCTCTTGGCGCTCTCAATTCCAATGTTGTGGACGCTCTTGCACAAAAGCTCTTTGACGCTGTGCAAGACAAATTGCCTTCTGCCGGTGACCTCAATGACCTTGACAACTTCCTCCATGGTTTAGCCGATAACCTTAATGGTTTAGTAGCCGGCGAGCTTGATAAGATTTTTGACGCTGCACAAACCTTGAATCCTGCTAACGTGTTAGATAGCGTTGAAGCTGCTCTTAAGGGCTTCTTAGAAGGTGAGTTTGATAAGGTAGAAGCTTTTGATGCCAATGGCTTTGTAGCTGATATGGCAGATTTCTTAAAGGCAGAATTTGGCAAGATTACTGACGCCATTGACCCCGCAGAGTTAGAAGCTCTTGCTGGCAAACTTGCAGGTGTTGTGCAGGGTGCCTTGGCTTCCGGTGCAAGCGTGGGCAAGCTTATTGAAGATACCCTTGATAAGTTTGTAGATGAAGTAACCGGTAAAGTAACAGGCGCTTTTGATCAATTACAAAGCGATTACCAAGATGCCATGAGCAAGCTTGAAGCGCTTGTGGCTAAATACCCTCACGATGAGCAATTGCTCCAAGCTAGCGACGCTCTCGGTGCTTTGTATGACAAAATCGAAGCTTCTCTTAACGCTCTGCCTAAGAATTATGATGAATACAAAGAGCTTTCTGAAAATTATCAAGAAAGCGAACAAGTGCCCACCAAAGCGGACACAGCTTATGGTTTGTACGGTTATATGACGGTTACTGCCGCTAATGATGACCCCAATACACCAGAAGTTGAAAGTGCTTCCTATACTTACACCCTTTACACCGAAGAAGAAGCCGCCGCGCAAGGCCCTGAAGCCCTTGCTGCTTACTGGGCTTTGAAATTGCGTGATGAAGATGACGACGCTTTGCCTACAGAAAACTTTACCATCTATGTATATGACGAAGAAGGTGCATGGAACCATCAAAACATTTCCTTTGAAGTGAAGGGTTCTAACGACGCACCTATTATCCTTGGTGCCACTGACCTCACCGTGCAAGAAGCTGGTGAGGGCATTATTATCGGTAAAGAAAACTTTGTAAACGCTCCAGACCCCGGCAAGCCCGTGGCTGTAGGTCAGATTTTGGCCGTTGACGATATCAACGACATGATTAATGGCAACTTAGACTTCATGGTTGAGGGCGGTTCGCAAGCTTCCGGAAATCTTGAACTCAAAGACCTCGTGGGCGATTTGAGCCTTCTTGGTAATGCTGCTAATCTTGGTGTCTTTGCATATGACAGCACAGTAACAAATGATTACGGTACCTTGTATTTGAATGCAGAAACAGGCACCTACATCTTTGTGCTTGATAATGACGCACCTGCCACCAAGGCTTTGAATGAAGGCGAAGACAAGACTGTCAGCTTTAAGTTTAGCGTCACTGACGGTGACTTAACCAGCAACACGGTAACAGTGGATTTGACCGTTCAAGGCACCAACGATCGTCCTACGTTAGCGTTGAGTGACGAAATCTTAACTGTGACCGAAGACGGCGCTAAAGACGATCCAAGCATGGAAGAAGCGAAAGGCCTTGCTACCTCTACCGATGACGATAGAGCAGGCGACCTAGGCGACGGCTTTGAATATCGTCTTGACTATGCTCGTCCTGAGCTCATTATCGTTCAAGAAATTGCTAAGGGGCTGAATGCGCTGAATATTAACTTTGACCAAGCCACCTTGGACTTTATCGATAATTTGACCGAGTCTGCTTACGAAGCTCTTGCCAACAAGCCCGGCGACTCTACTCCTGTGGATGCCAATGGCATGCAAGTCATCAACGGTCTGTACGGCAAAATGACTTTGGATACTAACAGTGGCGAATATACTTACGAGCTTTACACCGAGCAAGAAGCCAAAGACCTTGGTCCCATTCAAGAAGCCGCTTACTGGGCACTCAAGTATCGTGATGATAACGAAGACGCTCTTAAAGAGAACTTCACCATCTCCGTACAAGACGACCTTGGCGCATGGGATGCCAAGAATGTGACTGTAAACGTGTTTGGTTCCAACGACAGACCTGTTATTGAAGTTGCCACCGACCTTAGCGTGCGAGAGTCCGGCGTGGGCGTTGTCATTGGCAAGGAAAACTTCGAAAACATGCCTGACCTTGGCAAAGCCTTTGCCGTGGGTCAATTGGTAGCTGTGGACGATATCAACGACATGCTTAACAATTTGAGCTATCATGTTGTAGATAAAGACACCACCGACAATTACGGCGTGGGCGGCGCTGGTACTCTTCCATTGCCTCAAGGTCTTGACCAAGTACTTGGTAACTCCCCAGCTGCTGATGCTGTAAAAGACCTCTTAGAGTTCGATTATACTGAATCTTTAGAAAATGATTACGGTACCTTATACCTAAACGGTGCTACCGGCACCTACATCTTTGTGCTTGATAATGACAAGCCTGCTACGCAAGAATTGAAAGAAGGCCAAGACATTGAATTGAACTTCTCCTTCAAGGCTTCTGACGGCGATTTGGACAGCGACGAAGTAAAAATCAAGCTTGAAATCCAAGGCACCAACGATCAGCCTACCTTGAAGCTGACCGACAGCACTCTTGAAGTGGATGAAAACTTGGGCGATCCTAAGGCAGAAGACTCCAATTCTGTAAGTGGCACCTTCCAAGGTGATGACGTTGATGCTGACGCAGTGCTTACCTATAGCGTAGGCGTGACCCGTCCAGAGCTTGGCAACGACACCCTTGAAGCTTTGTATAAAGCTTTCTTGGAAGCTAAAAACGTGCCTGCTGACAGCCCCTTCTATGACTTCTTGAACGGTAAGGGCAGTGACGCCATTGCTGATATCTTTGAAGTCATTGCCAATAAGCCCGAAGGTTCCCTCCTTGGAGATATCCCCGGCATTAAGTACGGCGATGTGTCTGCTGACGGTCATACCGTGTACGGCCTCTATGGTAAAATGGTACTGGATGTTGACAGCGGTGAATATAAGTACACCCTCTACACATGGGACGAAGCAAAAGACAATGTGGATACTGCCCTTGCCTTCCTTGCTTTGCAACATCGTGATAATGGCGACGAAGCCCTGCCCACCGAAACCTTCACCATTTATGTAGAAGACGAGCACGGCTCTTGGACGTCCCAAAACGTTACCGTGCAGGTGAATGGTGTAAACGATGCACCACCGCCTATCAATTTTGAAGGTCTAGATTTGGATGTGAAAGAAGCTGGTGTTGGCGGCGATGTTTTGGCTGGTTCCATTGGCGGTGGTTTAGAAGACTATATTGACAGTCTCTTTACGCCTCTTGATGGCATTACAAGCATTCCTGGCATTGGCACTGCCTTTGAAGATTGGAAGGATGACCTTTTAGCTTCTGTTAACCAAGCTGTAGCAGACGCTTTCCCACCCAATTCCACCTACTCACCAAACTTTACTAATCCTGGTGATCCTACCGCAAGTGATAAAATCACTGCTACGGATGACGACGGTGTAACCATTGTTGTGGTGAAAAATGCGAGCATTTCCTTTAGTGTTGATGGACTTACCAATGCTTTGCTTGATAATATCACTAATCTTGGTCTTGATGCAGACGGCATAAGCGCTTTGACGACACTGTTGTCACAAGGCTTTGACCTTGAAGGTCTTGTTAACGGCACTATTAGCCCAAGTGACTTTGCTGACATGCTTGGTGACATTATTCCTAATTCTGTGAATATAGATGCCCTTTTGGAAATAGTGAAAGGCTCCATTACCCAAACCATTGAAGGTAAATATGGCACGCTTACTGTGAACTTAGACGGTAGCTACACCTACACCTTGAATAATAATGACCTTGATACCGAGCACCTTAACGCAGGCGAAACTGGCAAAGAAAACTTTACCATTGTTGTCTACGATAAGTACGGTCAAAAAACTGAACAAGAAATCACCTTTAACGTTGAGGGCACCAATGATAAGCCCGTCATCACAAGAACTGAAGACCTTGATCCTGCTGGTGATGCTATCAATGATGGCAACCTCACCATCAGCGAAGATGGCACAAGTGTACAAGGTCAAGCCTTTGCTACTGACATCGACCAAGGCGGCGATAAGGGCGACAAGCTCACTTTCAGCATTGGTCCTAAAGTGGAATCCCTCACCTTTGGTGAATGGCTTGATGCCAACGCAGCTGCCATTGGCAAACCTGTGTCAGATTTAGCCGCAAATGTTGTGCAACCACTTTTAGACAACATTGCTAATCTCTTGTCTGGCCCTCAAGCTACTGTGTATGAAAAAGTAGGTAAGTACGAAGAAGCTAAGGCAGCAAAAGAAGCTGAAATTGTACAAAAGCAAGCTGACATTGACGCTTTGGAAGCACGCCTTGCCCCCGGTGGTGATTTAGCTGACGAAGCAGCCGCATTGGCAAAGTATCAACAGCAAATTGATGTCTTAGAAGCTGCCAATGAAGATCTTAGAAAAGCTAATGAAGATGCTGAAGATAAAATTGATGCTGCTGATTTAGCAATTTTAGGACAGCAAGGTTTAATTGCTGCGCAAAACGCGCTTATATTAAGTTATAATGTAACCATTAATAACCCCTTTGCATCTGCGTCAAGAAAAGAGGAAGCTCGTAATAACAAGGCAGCTGCAGAAGCAAAGATTGCTGAGTATAATGCTGAAATTACTGCTCAAAACAACATTAAAACTGAGCAACAAAATAAAATTGATGCAAACAACAATACCATTGCTAAGAATGATGCTGACATAGATGACTTGAAAGACGATTTGGCCGCTGCTGCATCTCCAGAAGTAAGCAATGTGCAAAATCAAATTGCCGCTCTTGAGCAGGCTATTGAAGACTTAAATGATGACATAAGCGACCTCAATGGTGATATTACAGCAGGCAAATTGAACTTTGAGTATCTTGCAGCTGTAGCACAAATTGCTGCGCTTGCTCCAACTTATGAAGCTTTAGAAGACTTGCTTGCAAACCTCACCACAGGTGTGAATGAGGAAATTCTTGCTCTGCTTAAGCCTATCATTGGTGCTGGCTTTGAAGGCGGTCTTGATGGTGAATTCTCCGAAGAACTCAACCATCCTGACGGTGTGGACGGCAATACCTCTCAAGAGGGCGAGTACGGCGTATTTAGCATTGACCCTGATACTGGAGTTTACACCTACACTGTATATCAAGAGCCCGACCTTGCAGATTACAACAATGATCCTAATGATCCTGCATATCAAGAAGCTCTTGCTAAGTATCTTAAGGTGCAAGCTCTTGGTGACGGTACCTTTGAGGAAAAGTTCACCATCTATGTGCAAGACGAAAATGGCGCATGGGATTCCAAGGAAGTTACTGTTAATGTGAAGGGTGTCAACGACACTCCAGAATTCACCGTTGTAACGACGCCTGACGCCGTCATCGAAGCTGGTGTGGGTCGTGAAAATGACGGTACATTCTCAACCAATGAAAATTTGAAATATGACGGCGACCTCACTGCTACAGGCACATTTAGTGTTTTCGATGCAGAAGGTGCTGTTTTGACTCCAACTGTTGTTGGTTACAAGGTCAATGGCGTTGCTTCTACCGAAGCAGGCACAGAAGCCTTTGGTGAATTTGACCTTACCGATAAGGGTGCTAACAACTGGCAATATGACTTTGTACTTAACGGTGCATCTGTTGACGCCTTGAATGAAGGTGAAGAAGTTACTGTTACTTACACTGTACAGGTATCTGACGGTACGCATACTGCACAGCAAGACATTACCATTACCATTACAGGCACCAACGACAAGCCTGAATTGGTACTCAGAGACGAACACGGCATAGACTTTGAAGCTCTTGGTGCGACCGCCTTAGTAGTTACCGAAGACGCAGACACAAGTGTCAGCGGTAAGTGGAGTGTCAATGATGTGGATAAGGACGGCTTTGATCAAACTGTGACCATTAATGGTGTTAAAACAGAGTTTCTCCGTGATAGCACTGATAATAAAACAGCAGATTACGAAACGTCTGACGGTTCAAGTTATATTGAACATGCTGGCCTTTACGGTACGCTAAAAATTAATGATGACGGCACGTACACCTATACCCTACAAGGTAAACCAGCTGCTGGTGATGCTACTGCTCTTGCACGTTATGAACGCTTGCAGAATCTTGTTGAGGGACAAGAGGTAACTGAATCCTTTGAAATTACCACCACAGACAAGTACGGTGCCTTTGACACAGAAACCTTAAACATTACTGTAAAGGGTGCTAACGACGCTGTAACCTTGGGTGATGTTAGCGACGCTCAAGTTTCAGAAGTATACTTAGGCGACGGTACTGGTGCTGGTAAAGCAGGGCAGAACGTTGATAAGGACGCCAGCTTCCCTGACCAAACAAAGGACGCAAGTGGTGTAATCAACTTCAGTGACCCTGATGGTGATGCCGTTACCTTTAGCTGGAATTTGGACAGCCAGGCTGACCAACCAAAGCTTTGGACCTCCGAAGGCGAAGCAGTGTTCTGGGTTGTGAGCCCAGATGGTATGACCCTCACAGGTCATGCTGGTGATGCTAACGGTGCAGAAGTTATTGTGCTTACAGCAAAAGATTCTGATGCTACAGACAATAAGTTTGAGTATGAAGTTGAGTTAAAGCAATCTGTACTTCATGATGACCCAGACCTTGTAAACCCAGACTTTAACACTGACACTGACGGCGATGGTGATTTGCTCACCGAAGATGGTGTAAACGAGTTAGAATTTGGCTTTACCTTGAATGATGGGAATAATGACACCAAGGGTGAACTGGGCGTAACCATTCAAGACGATATTATCGAAATGACTGGCGGAGCTGTTACCGCTGGTGCGCCTGTATCCGATGTGAACACCGGTACAGTTAACTTTAATGAAGACACACTGAAGGCTGCCAATAATGGTGTTGACAGTGCTAAGGCTCAATTTAATGGATTTACTGCCACGGCCGGTACCTATGTACATAAGGGTGAAGAAGATGAACTTGGCTTACAGCTAGATCCAAATGGTAAGCTTATCATTGGTGAGATCAACGACGTTAAAGGCCTTGCCATTGATAGTGATATTGATGATGGTACCAATAAAACTGATGGTCGTGTGAATATCAGTAAGGATGCAGATGTGTCTGAAGCTTTGATCTTCACCTTGGATGGCGACGATGTTGCCTACAGTGCGAAGTTTAATATTGGTGGCTTCTTTAGCGATGAAGGCGGTTCGGGCGAAAAAATGCTCATCATCTTCTACAAAGACGGCAAAGAAGTGTTCAGTAAAGAGCTTACAGGTACTGATGAGCTTGGTAAATTCGCAACTACCGACTTTGCCATTGCCAGTGGTTTTGACCAAGCTGCCTTCGTGCCGGTTGATAATGGTGGTGATAAATCTGCTAACAGCGACTTCTTCATCTCAAGTGTTTCCTTTGGTGGTACTGCTGACTCCTTAGTAAGTAGCACATCAGGCGACCTTGATATTAAGGCCGCTGATGGCTTGGCAAGCTTGTTAGCTTCCTTTGACTTTGAGGGTTATGATGCAAATAACTTGCAAAATATCTCCAACCTTACAGATAGTGCAAACTACCGCTATACAGAGGGTGGTAATGTACTCTTTGAACTCATCGTCACCGAAGGCACGCCTGCAACATGGACCTTTATGACCAGCGAAGGCTTTGATAAGCCCGTAACAATCACCTTCACCGCCACGGACAACGACGGCGATATGACGGAATACACTGTTACTGTGTCTGGTGACACCGATACGCTCACTGTTGATGAATTGAATATGCGTACTGATGATATGGACACTGCTAATGGTGTAGCATCCTTTGATTTAGCCGCTGGTGAAAGCACAGCTGACGCTACTGTTATTATTGAAGGTAAAGAGTATGCACTTGACGACTTGTTGGGTGGTGACAGTGTTGACCTTAAGAGCGGTAACACCTTGACAGGCTTTAGCTATGATGCTGCTAAGGGTGAACTTAACTATATCTACGAGTATGGTAAAGGCGCTCAAACTCATGATAAACCTGCTAATGACCTTAAGTTATCTGTGGATAATTTTGGCATTACCATTACGACTGCTACAACAGTAACAACAACACAAGTTACTGTAGACTTGATGGACGATGTGCCAGTTGTGGTGAGCGATGGCCCATTTGTTGACCATGACAACGATGCAACAACTCCAGATGCCACTGTAGCTTCTACGGTAAACGGTGTTGCCACGGCAACAATTACTGTTGACTTTGGTGCTGACCTTGAAGGTTCTAAGATTCTTGCTCCTGACACTGGCACTGAAATAGTGGGTGTTGAGTACAAGAATGGTGCATGGGTAGTTGCTGGTGAAACTGCTGGCATTCCTGTAACTATTATAAACGGCGTTATCAAAATTGGTGACACAACTTTAACGGATAATGGCAATGGCACTTGGACAGTGAGCTTTACTACAGGTTCTGGCTCAAGAGAGAATAGCATTGTCTTTGAAGATGGTGACGGTGATAGCCAAACGCATACAATGGTAGCGAAAGAAGAAAATGAACTTGTATTGCAAAAGGCACCTACGTTCATTAACCCAGAAAGCGAAGACGTTAATATTGCTTTAACCTTAGACTTGTCTGGCTCTATGGCTGGGCGCATTGGTGATGTCGAAACAGCTATCGAAGGCTTTTTAGCTTCCTTACAGCAGTACAATAATACACACAATATTAAAGTCCAACTCATTGCTTTTAATGGCGGCAAAGAAGCTGTTATAAATCAAGAAATTGACCTAAGCAAACCTATTGATCTTGATAAGATTGATTTAGATCCTGATGGACAAACGTATTACATGAATGGATTTCAGGCTGCGGCAGATTTCTTTAATGCACAACCTAATAAAGATACCGCTGTAAACAAGACTATTTTCATGACAGACGGATTTCCTAATGACCCAGGTGACTTTTTGGGAATCGGATGGTTGGGTGATACCGCTTTAGAAAAAAGAATCAATGCTTTTGCAGAATTGCAAAAAGCTATGGGCCTTGAACCTCATGAGTATGAATCAGGATTTTTGGGTAGCGTTTGGGGTGAAGGATATAAGGCCGGTTACCTTTCCAATGCTGATGGTGATACCATTTATTCTGTTGGTATTGGTAATGGCGTTGATTTAGAAACCTTAAAAATCTATGGCGAAGCAAGTCAAGTAACAGATAGTAATATCACAAACTTGTTTGCCTTTGCTGATGCAATCCCCACGGAAACCCCCATGGGTATGAGTGTGAGTGTTGCTACAGATAAAAACTCTCTGATTGTGGGCGATATGCTCCTTTCAGACTTGCAACAAAGCATGTCTGTGCATTCTGGAAAGCCTGCCGCATACACTGAAGAGCAAATTGTTGCTTATGCTAAAGCAAATCCTGAGTGGCTTGACAGTGTCACACCTACAGAAAGCAATGTTGATATTCTTGTTGGTGCAGGCGGAGACGATATTCTTTATGGTCAAGGCGATAAAGACTTGCTCATCGGAGATGGTTCTAAAGATAAGCTTGATGTTTTTGCTAAGTCTTTGCTGGGCGAACAGGCTGGACAAGACTTTATTAATCAGCTTAATCAAACCATGAATGTTGAAGATAGCAGTAGCTTAGTAGAAAAATTAGTAGTTAAGGCGCAATCTGATATAGATACGCTTAAAGCTGCTGCTGATGCTATGGAAGGTGCTGCTGATGGTAACGACATACTCTTTGGCGGTGAAGGTGACGACATTCTTCTCGGGCTTGGTGGTGATGACATACTCTTTGGTGGCGAAGGTAAGGACATTGTCCTTGGCGGTTCCGGTAATGACCTTATCGTGCTTCCAAGTCTTAATGATGTCTTGCAGTCTGATGTTGATGGCGGCGCTGGCATTGACATTCTCTTAGCCGGTGTTGACAATATTGTTGGTGCAGAACAAGCCCTAAAGGGTAGCAATAACATTGATATCATCATGTACGGCGATAGCACTGATACGGATGTATTAAATGACGCTAAAGACTTACAGACTGCACTGAGCGGTAAGAGTGATAACATTCAGTCAGATTTACAAGGTGGTGGTTGGAATACTCCCGGAAAAGAGGTTACTGTCAATGGTACCATCTATAGAGAGTACACCAATGATGACGCTGATAAGATGACCATTCTTGTGAATACCACCTTATTAAGCTAAACTTTAACTAAAACATAAAACTAAGCCCTCGTTGTGTAGACAACGGGGGCTTTTTTTATGGACTTGGAAAAAACGGTAAAAACTATCTTGCGAGATGCAGCGAGTAAGTATTGTAACTATGCAATTTTTTAGTAATGAATTATTTTTCAAAAAGTGGTTGACAAAAAGGTAGTGAGTAGATACTGTTCTTTCACGCGATAAAGCGTGTGGACGTGCTGTCTGCATTGTCCCTTCAAAATTACAAGCGTGTCTAATAAATTTCGCTTGTGGGCTTTCAGCCCGAGGCTAAACGCCTCGTCACCTAGCCTTGTTTAGGTGCCTATATATTCCCATTATTTTTGCAAGTCTTTTGCACCTGCAAATTGTTGCTGTGTGCTGTGGCATATGTTTGACGCTTGTTGTACGTGTATGCCGTAATTTAAAACAAAGGAATTTATCATGGCCGATATTCAATTACAAAAGCCTGCTGCTGGACAAACCGCATCCATTACTCCTAATGCTGATGACCGTCTTGTCCTAAAATTTGATACTGGTGACGCCACACTTACTCGTGAGGGCGACAACCTACAAATGGCTTTTGATGATGGTTCTAAAGTTTCACTTACAGATTTCTATAAAGCCTATAATGCTGAAAATATGCCGACCTTCGTGGTGGGTGATGCAGAAATTGGCGGCGAGCAATTCTTTGCCGGTATGGCAGAAGACCTCATGCCTGCTGCAGGTCCTGGCGCTGGCGCCGGTGCCCAAGGCGGCGGTACTATTGTAAGCTTTACTAGCGGTACCCTGCTTGGTGGTATTGATCGCCTTGACGGCCTTGATCAAGCCTTTGGCGCTGCTGCTGCTCCTGTTGATTTGCCAGAAGGTACCCCCATTAATCTTGCTCCCGACATTACCGGCATAACCGTTTTTGTTGATGATTTTAATGATGTTGACGCCTTCCCCGGTCAGCTTGATGTTATTGAATCTGGTGTAGGACGTGATGCCGATGGGTCTTTTTCAAGTGATCCTAACCAAGTCTTTGGTGGTGACATCTTTGCTCGTGGCCAAGTAAATGCTACCGACCCAGAGGGCGGCGGTTTGGACTTTGCCATTCAAGGCACCGGCGTTGGAGCATATGGTAGTATTACCATGGACCCCAGCAGTGGTGTTTTTGAATATACTTTCAACGATGCAAGTAATAATAGCCTTAATCACGGCCAAGTTGAAACAGAATCTTTCGTTGTGGAAGTGACCGACGTTGCTGGTAATACCACTACCACTACCATTACTGTGACTGTTATGGGTACCAACGACAGACCTGAGATTACCTTAAATACTATTACCTCTGCTGACGCACTAGTGACAGAAGATAGCAATGATTTAACCGTTACCGGCACCTTGACTCATAGCGATGTCGATACCGATGGCGATACCATTGCTGAACAAAGCTTCACTGTGAGCAATACCACTGCTGGTGCAACCAGTGCAGACCAAAGTGCTGCCGCAGCTGGTGCTGATGTAACCATTGACGGTGTCTATGGTAAACTTACCATTGACGGCGCTACCGGGGACTACACCTATACTTTGTACACAGAAGCTGATGGCGCCAAATATAACGCATTAAATGCCCTTGGTGGC
>CAYJHS010000025.1:0-17163 GCA_964369815.1 uncultured Desulfovibrionaceae bacterium | reverse complement strand
CTTGCCCTCACCGGAGGTGACAACAAAATATTGCAATCATACATAATCAAGGTCATAACAAAAATCTCGTAATTTTCCTACCTAATACGCCATGAAACCATGCACAATGCATGGCGCAGAGGTCTCAATTTGTCATATTGCGTGTCTGTTATGTCCGTGCTATACAAGGTAAATACTATCATCGCATTATACTATTCTTATTTATACAAGGCACAAAGGGGAGTGTATGGGTTTTTTTTCTACCATAAAAAAAATTCTTGGAAGTAGTTCAGAAGATACTGAAAAAGCAGTACAAAAAGATCAAGAGCTAGATATAGCACAGGAAACGCATGAAAGTTTTGGCGAACAAGAGCAAGCTGCTCTTGCGCTTGCTTTGCGTGAGGCACCTCAGAGACTTTCTGCGTGGCTTGCGGTGGTGCTGCAAGGTATTGAAAAACCAAGCCCGCTTTTATGGCAACGTTTGCACTATTTATTAATTTCTTTGGAAGCACAACCAGAAGAAGCTGATAATTTTGTTAAAGATTTTCAGGATTGGCTTAAGCGCATGGAGTATGCCCATGTGGAGGAATTTCGTTCTGAATTGCAATATCGTCTGGCTCTTGCTCTTGATGTTGAGGACGAAGAGGACGAACGTAACCGCCTATTTGTAAAGTTAAGTGACGGCCTTTCACGTACTCGTGAGCAATTTACTCGTAAGCTGGACGCGCTTTTTGCTTCCCATGGACAGCTAGATGCCCCTTTTTGGGAAGACTTGGAAGAGCTTTTCATCATGGCTGATATTGGCTTTGACTCTAGTATGCAGCTTATTGAGCGCTTAAAAGACGGCGTGCGTAAGCATGCCCTGCGTGAACCGCACGAACTGCGCCAGCTTTTGCAAGAAGAAATGGAAAAGATTTTTGAAACACCAAAACGTATTACGACCTATAACCCACCGGAAGTTATAATGATGGTGGGGGTAAACGGAGTTGGCAAAACTACCACTATTGCCAAACTTGCCCACCGCGATCGCATGCAAGGAAAAAAAGTGCTCATTGCCGCCGCCGATACGTTTCGCGCTGCTGCCACTGAGCAACTTGGCGTGTGGGCTGAACGGGTAGGGGCGGATTTCCACTGTAAAGAAGCCGGAGCAGATCCCGCCGCTGTGGCCTTTGAAGCCATGGATATTGCGCTTAAAGAAGGCTATGATGTGCTCTATATTGACACGGCTGGGCGTTTGCAGACCAAGGTGAACTTGATGGAAGAATTGAAAAAAATTCGTCAAGTGGTGGGCAAAAAACACAGCGGTGCCCCGCATAGAGTCATGATGGTTATTGATGCAACCACTGGACAAAATGCGCTGTCTCAAACAAAACTCTTTAATGATGCCACACAATTGGATGAGATAATCTTGAGCAAGCTGGACGGCACCGCTAAGGGGGGCGTAGCCATTTCAGTCGCCATGCAGTTCACTATTCCCATTACCTATGTGGGGCTTGGGGAAAAGCTTGAAGATTTACGTCCCTTTAATGGAAGGGATTTTGCAATAGCTTTATTGGGAGAAGCGCAGGAGTCAAAAAATTAGCAGCCCACTGCAAAAGGACAACCTGCTTGATAGGCGTATTTTTTGAGTAGTATGGATAATGCTTGCGTCGCACGTTGTGTGCGACACAAGCTATCGCAAAAGCCGCTGGCGCCGAAAGTAAATTTTGGCTGGCTTTGTTTTGCTCTCCTGCGGGGTTTACCACATCCTGTGGTATGTTGCTCTTTTTGAGGAGCTGTAGGTGTTACTGTTTATAGGGGCTATGTCTAAGGCTAGGCGAAGTGTTCTTGCTTGGTGACGCCCTCAGCCTTAATGCGGTCGAGCACTTCGGCAAAGGTGGCCTTGACATTTTCCCGAATGTCGCCGGCTACAATAAAAAAGAGTACATCATCGCCGGGGTAGAATTGGCCTTCACGGGCGTCCCAGACGATGGCAAAGATACCGGGATTTTTTTCCAATTCTTGGCAGATGGAGCGAATTTTTTCTTTGTCTTGGGTGACGGTGATGGACGAAACTGGCTTGTGATCTTCACGAGACCAAGCACGTACAACTCCATTATGTATGAGCATCATGCCCACATTTTCTGTAAAACCTTGTCGTTGCTTTAGTTCGGCAAGTGCCTTATTTATATCCATAAGAACTCCTTTGTTGAGGTAAAACATGGCATCTTTTAATACATTACTTGAAAAACTCCCCAAGAGTAACGAAAGTCGCATGTCTGCGCAAGGATATGTTTTGTGGTTTTGCTGGCAACATGAGCTTGACCCTGTCATTAATCAGACCTTGCAAAATTATGGTGGCATGCACATTATTTCTGACCATGAGCAGTCTATCTGGTTTTTCTTCAATAAAGATGTGTTCTTAGCATTAGCTCGCCTGTCAGTATGGGCTCGTTTTAATAGTCTTTCAGCTTCCGTAGAGCTCATTTCAGGGCGTTTATATTTTGGGGTAAAAGGCGAAAACACCATATCTCTTGATTCCAGCTTTGAACAACAAGACATGTATCCCGGCAAGACTCTTGTTATTTATGTTCACCCAAAAGTTCTAGATAAAGATGCCAATTTTCCCGGCATTACCTTTTCAAGCATTGGCCTAAAACAAGGTATGACCGTGGCGGATTGGAGCACCCTTGAAGCCGATACTCGCCTACCTTATACCTCTTCGCAGGGGTGGTATGCCCTTATGCGTCCTCTTGGTAATCCGCTAGATGCAGCTTATCAAGATGCGTGGCCATATATGCAACAATACCTAGTGGATGTTCTTAAGCAAAATAAACTTAAATTTCTTGTAAATAATGATTTTATCATGGTTTCCATTGATAACTTACTTATTTTGCGTACTTGGCTCAAGGACACCTTGGGCATGGCAGAGGAGACTAAAATCCATAAGCCAGAGCATGTGTGGCCATACTTGACAGTAGTTGTTGACCGTAAAGGCTTAAATTTTAATAATGATTTATACAAAAAAATCGGATTGCAATGGGATAAGCTGAGCCCTGACCTCCCCTATATGAGCTATCGTACCGCATACTTGCTTGGTGAGTCCTTTGTAGTACACGACATACGTTTTTCTAATAGCCAAAATGATATGGATGCGTGGTGCACGGTGGCACTGGATGAGGTGGTAAGCAATACGCCTGCTATTTCACTACTCATGCCGGCGCAACTTATTTCCGGCGATGAAAATTGTTGCTTTTTCTGCGGTATTAATACTCATAAGAGCATGGATTGCCCCACCTTGGCCTTTGATTCCAAGGTGGTTGAAGAAGTACAAGACACCGCAGAACTTGATTTGGATTTAATTAATCAATCTTTTAGAAGTATAGAAAAAAATCTTTCAGCCAGAGGGCTGGAAGCTTATCCGCAACTTCTGGAAGAGGAAAGCGACGAAGACGTGTCTGCGCCGCTTTTGCGTGCTATATTTGACATAAACTACTTTTCGCAGGTGCGCTCGGCACCTTATATGTGGTTAACTAAGGGACGAGACCTTGGTAAGGCTCGTGACTTTGAAGAACTTGTACGGGATGACCACTTTGTGTGGGAATTGTTTGACAAGTTATGCAAAGCTGGCCCGGCAGAAGTGGTTGGCCTCATAAAAGATATGCAGGAAATAATCTCTCGCAACCCTCGAGACATGCGCTTACGCTCTTTGCTTGGTTTTATGTATGTCTACATGGATGATTTATCCAAAGCTCATGCGTCTTTTAAAGAGGCGGCTACTCTCACAGCTCTGCCAGCGATGCAGGCATGGAGTGAATATTTACAGGCACGTACCTTTGAAATTCAAGAGCAATACATGGACGCCATTGCCCAATATAATCAAATATTACGCGTTATGCCGCAGTGGAAAGACCTTATTTATCGGCGAATAGTGTGCAAGGTGAAAATGGGCTTTGTCGAGCAAGAACTTGGAAATGTGACCAAGCTAGGCACCGATGATCCAGCCTACTTAAATAAATATCTCATACATCCAGAGCTCGGCCGAGGGCAATTAACTATTTTAACGCACCTCTACCCACTGTGGAAGGACACCGAATTGCATGCCGATGCAGAGGTAAAAAAGCTTGATGCTACTTCAGAAACAGTGAAAGCGTGGTTCCCACCGGAGCATCCCAGTCACGGGCTTCTCAATGGCAAAGTAGAAGAATTACAGAGAATTGCTGCTATAAAAAATTATATGGCTTTTTTGCACGTCATTAAGATGCGTCCTTTTGTTGATAAAGAAATAGAAGAATTTATTCAGCGGCAAATAGAAGTTATTCAAGAAAGATACAAGTTTTACTTGAATGATTTGCAAAATATTCGTGACGAAGCAGCATGGTTCCCATTTCCTAAACTTCTGCGGGACTTTAGCCGTGAATTTAACGAAGCAGCAAGTATTTTGAATTGGGCTTTTAGTGCGAATTTTCATGAGGCAGAAAATTTCAAAAGAGCACAAGATACCAAAACAGAAGTTGAAGGACTTCTACAAGGCCTTAAACGGCGCTTAAAAATTTTGCGGGCCATGCGCGACGGCACGCTCTTTACCATGACTTTTGGCAAAACTTTCCTTTGGATAGAAGGCATAGGCCTTTTACTGTGCCTGTTAGGTATTCCCGCCATTGTACTTTTTGGAGATAGTATCGGGCTAAGTTGGCTGAAAGCCCTGCTTGCGTCTCAGCAATGGGAAATACAAAAGGTGCTGGTAGGGATTGTTACAGTAATGTCCTTTGGACTAGCCATGCTGCGCTCTACTATTACCTTTGAACGGCAACGGGATAATTATTTAGAAAAAGCCAAAGAACAAAGGGAACGCATGCAGGAAGAACGCCTTGAGCGTATTCGTAAAAAAAATGAAGCGGAATCCGCACGCCTTGCCGCCGAACGTAAAGCCGAAGAAGAAAAAATGCTTCGTCAACGCTATGAAGCAGAAAATAGGTAATATGTTTTTCTACGCTCAGGGAGAAAATTTTCTGAGGGAAAACTTTTGTGAACAAAAGTTTTCCCTCAGACCCCCTTTTCAAAAAACTTTCGTGCGCATTTTTTTATTTACTTTGTAAATAAAAAAATGCTTTAATTTCAGTTGCTCTCTAGCACTTTGTGGTTTTTGAGGACATGTCTAGACCTATAGATTACGTTGCGGCAAGTAGTATTTTTAAAAAAACGAAATGTTATCGCATTAAAAAGTTTTTGAGGGTGGGGGTCTGGTGAAGGGAACTTTTTTCAAAAAGTTCCCTCCACCAGAAAAAACTAATAAAAAGTATATTATATATGAAAGAGGTAAATATGCAAAGAATTCGTATTATTGAAGCGCTTTCCAAGGATGAACCTTGCGCTGAGATTCGTTTATGTGGTTGGGTACGCACGCGTCGGGATGCCAAAGGGTTTAGCTTTTTAGAGCTTAATGACGGTTCTTGTCTTGCTAATATTCAGTGTATTGTGGATGAGGGCACAGCGGCTTATGCGGTTATGGAAGGTGTGAATACTGGTGCTGCGGTGAGTATTGTGGGAGAGCTGGTGGCGTCTCTTGGTAAAGGGCAAAAATTTGAGGTACGTGCACAGGAGATGGTAGTGTATGGTTTAGCCGATCAAGAAAGTTTTCCTTTGCAAAAAAAGCGGCATTCAGACGAGTTTTTGCGTAGCATTGCGCATTTGCGTTCACGAACCAATAAGTATGGGGCAGCGTTTCGCATTCGATCTGAAGCGGCATTGGCGGTGCATTTTTATTTCAAAAAAGAAGGTTTTTACAATGTGCATACTCCTATTTTGACCGGATCTGATTGTGAGGGGGCAGGGGAGATGTTTCGGGTAAGCACTTTAGCTCTTGGTGAAAAAAATCTGGAAAAGGATTTTTTTGGGAAGGAGTGTAATCTTACGGTGTCAGGGCAGCTTGAAGCGGAAGCTCTTGCTCTTGGTCTTGGGCGGGTATATACTTTTGGCCCTACATTTCGGGCAGAAAATTCGAATACCCCTCGGCATGCGGCAGAATTTTGGATGATTGAGCCAGAAATGGCTTTTGCTGACTTGCGAGATAATATGGATCTTGGGGAGGGGCTTACTACGTATGTTATTGATCATGTGCTTACCCATTGTTATGAAGATATAGCTCTTTTTGATAAATTTGTAGATGCGGGGCTGATAGACAGGCTAAAGAGTATGCTTGCTAAGCCTTTTGAACGTGTTTCCTATACAGAAGCTATCGATATTTTGCAAAATTGCGGTAAAAAGTTTGAATTTCCGGTTAACTTTGGCACGGATCTACAAACAGAGCATGAGCGTTATCTTGCCGAAGAGCACTTTAAGCATCCTGTTATAGTGTATGATTATCCTAAGGAAATTAAGGCATTTTATATGCGCCTTAATGATGACAATGCCACGGTGGCGGCTATGGATGTGTTGGTTCCTCGTATTGGGGAGCTAATTGGTGGTTCTCAGCGTGAAGAGCGCTTGAATGTGCTCGAAAAGCGTATCTTGGAGCTTGGGCAAGACGTGGCGGATTTTTGGTGGTATTTAGACTTACGTCGCTTTGGCACTGTGCCCCATGCTGGTTTTGGCCTAGGCTTTGAGCGTTTGCTAATGATGCTTACTGGTATTAGTAATATTCGTGACGTTATTCCTTTTCCACGTACGCCGGGACATTTGGAGTTTTAAAATCGCAGTGTTTGGTGTCGGCTCAAATATGTGAAAAAAGCGGTAAGCTTTTCTTGTTATTTGTTAAAGTCCGTGCTATCATGCTCTTAATGGCTTGAAAAAGCCCTTAAAAGACAGATGCTTATATCTTTAACCTGTAAGCAAAAAAGTGTTGATTGTGGAGGACATGAAAATGAAAAAAGGTGCAATGCTCTTTTTAATGTTGTTTATGGCGACTTTTCTTTATGTAGAAATTGCAGAGGCATATCCTAATAGACGTGCAGTAAACAATGGTTCTTACCGTAGATCTTGCGATAATATTCGCATTCGTAATGGAGATACCTTGGTGGCAGTTTGCCGTACCAGAGATGGTAGATGGAGAAAAACCCGCCTTGTTTTAGGTGGTGGTGCTATGCGCGATATTGCTAATATCAATGGGCATTTAAGAGCTTATTACAGACGCAACTAATTATTTGAATAAGGCTTTAATGCCGTAAATAGTAATTTTCGTCACTTTTATAAAGTGTTGGAAAATTGTGCAGAAGTGGGGTTGACGCACGTTATACTCTCTATTTATGTTGAGTGTAGACGTTGTGTCGGCCTCTTTTCTTTTTTACCTAAGGTGGAATCCGTATGAAAAATTTTTTCTATGTTAACGTGCTTATTATTTTAGCTTTTTTTGGTTTTGCTCCATATGGCTTGGCTGCGACGGTGCCCATGCCCTCTGGTAATGCCAGCTATATTAACTATGCCGGTTATGCAAATGCGCAAAAAACTTTTGCCGCTTCTTTAGATCAAGCAAAAAAGATCTTTGATGAAAAAGGTTATGATAAGCTCTATAAAGACTTGGCTTCTGTGGTTAAGGAAAATGCACAAATTTTTATTGATACTGGGCAAAATCCGCAAGATGCATGGACAGAAGCTTATGCTGAGGGCACAAGCTTTGTGCAAACTGAAATAAAACATGAATATTTGCGGCAAAACCCCAAAAATGCTCAGGGTTACTACAATGCTGACAATGGCTTTGATGGTCATCTGTTATTGCAAGAACAAGGTGATACTAAAAACTACTTTATTGAATTTTCTGTAATGCAAAAAAGCGGCAGCTTTAACTCCGGAACTGTAAAGGCCATTGGCAACCTTAAAGATAACAACTCCATGCAAATTTTTGTGGTGGATTCTAATGGCGGCAGCGTTATTGGTGACATTATGTTGCAAGGTGATGTTGCTACTGTGACTACTACTGAGGCGTTTAAAGGTTCTGGTCTGCTGGGGCAGGGCGTTGTTTTGGATGGTAAGTATACGAGGGTGAAGAAGTAATAGAAGTTTTGCAATATGGCGCATAAAGAAGCAAAATTTTTTGAAATAGCGTGCGGCCGATTATGCATACTATGAAAAAAGTTGCTAATATTTATTAAAGTTTATGGTAAAAAAATTGGGGGAGCGCTTTTCTGTAAAAGTGTTCCCCCAAAAAGTTTTAAAAATGAGACCATATGCTACTGCACACGTGTGATAACAATGGTGCGTGGCGTATCATTGGTGAGGCTCATCCCTTCAGGCATAATAAATTGTAATGATACCGGTGCACTTTGTCCCACTTCAAGGAGTGGCGGAGTCACTTGCACCTTGGCTTGCGCTTGATATTTTTTATTTTTTAAGAGCCCTTCTGGCAGTTCCACTTCAAACTGCACCTCTTTTGGATCCACCGTAAAATTATTCTGCGGGCCATTGATGGCAATAGTTTTATCAAGTTTTACTTTTGAGCGTTTACTAGCCACTGTGTAGGTTACGTTGACACTTTGCGGTGTGACGCTAGTGAATTTTTCCGGTACTACAAGGGGAAATGCCTTGGTATATGTGCCGGCCTTTTCTTTGGGGTCAATTCGAATGTCTAGGTCAACTCTCTTCATATTTTGCACAGTATGCTGTGGTCCGCTTACAAGTGCTGTGCTTGGTGAAAGATTAACGTCAACAACCTTAAATGCAGCATTATTTAAGGCTACATCAAGACGTGGTACAATGGCTAAAGAACGCTCTTGTATGGAAGCTGCCTGAATAACAAGGTGCGTTGGCTCAATTTCTAAAACTTCAAAAGCTCGATATTGATTCCCCCAAGTTTCCTTGGGAAAGGGAATAACATTTTTTCCGGTGCGTAGCTTGGCTAAGTCTACTACAATAGAAGGATTTTTGGAGTGCTGACTGGTGAGTAGGGTTTTGGGACCACGAATTTGTACGTCAATATGCGGAATAAGTCCTTCGACGACCACAATTTTCTCAGGCACATTTTGATAATCGAGAAGGACACGCATGTATACGTCTGTGCGGTTGCCAATGCTGATAGTGTACCATGCCCCAATAGCGATGATTATGGAAATAAAAAATATTGGGTAATTGATATTTTTTAGGTTGGATAGTGTGGGGAAACTATAACGCATCGCTGATGAACTCCCGTAATTTTGCAGGTGTTATGTTGGATGTGATTTTTCCTTTCAGGGCAACAGAAATCTCTCCTCTTTCCTCAGACACCACAATGGCAAGGGCGTCTGTTTCTTCTGTAATACCAAGGGCAGCACGGTGGCGGGTGCCGAAATTTTTGTCCTTTACAACAGCCAAGGGCAAAATGCACGAAGCTGCCGACAGTCTACCATTAATAATAATTACTGCTCCGTCATGGAGGGGCGAGGGATGTAAGAAGATAGCGATGAGTAATTTTTTGGAAATGTGTGCATCTATCGCCGTGCCTTCTTGGCGCACCATGTCTTCAAGTGGCAGGGAACGTTGAATAATAATCAGCGCACCAAGGCGCAAGCGAGCCATCTCAGTGCATGCTAAGACTACTTCTTCCACCGTATTATGGTGTAAGGTGGCTTTCCCCCAAAAATATCGAGCCCCCATTTCCCCAAGGGCTTGTCGAATGTCTTTTTGAAAAAGAATAATAAGCACAATGAAGAGTGACCCGACAATGTATTCTAAGAACCATTGAACCGAATATAAC
Organism: uncultured Desulfovibrionaceae bacterium; assembly: GCA_964369815.1. Lineage (GTDB taxonomy): Bacteria > Desulfobacterota > Desulfovibrionia > Desulfovibrionales > Desulfovibrionaceae > CAYJAD01. The sequence continues at coordinate 7,541 of CAYJHS010000025.1, read as the reverse complement.
TCTAGCTTAATGGAGACAAAGTATAAAACAATAAGCAGCCCTAGGCCAAGCAAGGCCGCCAAAGCACGAGTGCCCTTGATCATCATAATGCATTTATAGATAATAAAGGAGATGATTGTGATGTCTAAAATATCACGCCAGTTGATATTTCTGGGTATTTCAAAGGTGTTCAAAATCTCAAACATACAAACATCCTTTATGTTGTGACCAAGGGAAGACTTGCTACTCTTTGTAGCATTTTAACAGCGTGTTAACTGTAAAGCTTGCTTACATTGCCTCACATGATGCACACGGTGAAAGCGCACCCCCCGCTGTCCTAACAGGGCGGTGGCTACAGCTGTGGCTTCAGCTCTGGCGTTTAAGTCCTGCACATCTAGTTGTAAAGCATTGTGAAATAGCGATTTCATGGAAACAGCGGCAAGTATGTGTCTTCCAAAATGCGAAAATATGTGCATGTTATGCAAAAGTTCTAAATTCTGTTCAAGACTTTTGCCAAAACCAACCCCCACGTCAAGCATAATATGTGTCTCAGGAAGGCCTGCGTTTGTAAGTCTGTGAAGTTCTTGTTCAAAAAACTTTTGAACAATGTCTAAAATATTTCCATGGGCAATATGCTCCTGCATAATTTCAGGGCGAGCACTGCTGTGCATTAGCACATAGCCGGGCTTATATTGAACTATAATATCAAGGAGTTCTGGCTCAAAGTGGCAAGCTGAAATGTCATTGATGCAGTGAGCACCGGCTTCTAGCACAACTTGAGCAGTTTTGGCGTGATATGTGTCTACGGAAATGATTGGTGCAGAATGACATGTGTCTTTCCAGTCGCATGCAAGCAGAGGGCTTAGTACAGGCGTAAGGCGTTGCAACTCTTCTTCGGCTGTTAGCGGTGCTGCTCCTGGGCGGGAAGACTCTGCCCCAAGGTCTAAAATCTGCGCTCCCTGCGCCACCAAGGACTGTGCATGGGCAAGGGCTATTTGGGGGTCAACAAACTTACCCCCGTCCGAAAAAGAATCGGGGGTAAGATTGACAATTCCCATGAGTGCAAATGGGTCAGCTTTAAAAAGCCTGTTTTTGCCCACTTGCCACAAGGCATTAGATGATGCGTTGCAACATACTTGTGCCATTATGCGTCTTTTTTATCGGTATGAGTGGTGTCACTAGGCGCAGAATTTTGTGTATCTTCTGACTGCTCCTCAGTGTTTTTTTCCGCAACAGAATCGCCGTGCACATCTTCTTGAGCACGCTTTTCTTCTTCGGTACTTTCTTCAACTTCTGCATCAAAGATAAAGTCACTTTGTGCAGTTTCGGGTGCGGCCTTCTTGTCGTTCCCTTTTAAGTCCAATGGTGGCAGCGGCTTATCTTCCATAATAAGTTCAATGTCGTCGCCACTGATGGTTTCACGCTCAAGTAAAGCTTCAGCAATGGCGTGTAAATATTTACTATTTTCACGCAAGAGGTCATGGCAGCGGGTCCGTGCTTCGTTGATAATATCTTTAACTTCTTGATCAACAATGGGTGCGGTTTCTGCGCTAAAGTTTTTATTTTGCACCCATGGCTAAAGGCCCAACAACTTCACTCATGCCCCATTCGCAAACCATTTTACGAGCCATACGAGTCACTCGTTCAATGTCATTGCTGGCACCGGTGGTAATGTCGTCAAAAACGATTTCTTCAGCCACACGACCACCTAATAAGACCACAAGATTATTCTTTAAGTATCCTCTTGAGTAACCATGTCTGTCTTCTTCTGGCAATTGCATCGTTACCCCAAGAGCACGTCCACGAGGAATAATTGTCACCTTGTGCACGGGGTCAGTTTTAGGAAGCAAACGCGCTGCAAGAGCGTGACCGGCTTCATGGTAGGCAGTAATACGCTTTTCTTCATCAGATAAAATTAAGCTACGGCGTTCACGCCCCATGAGCACTTTATCCTTTGCCCATTCAAAGTGTGACATACTCAAAAACTCGTCGCTGGCTTTAGCCGCTTGTAACGCAGCTTCGTTAACAAGGTTTTCAAGGTCAGCACCGGAAAAGCCTGGGGTGCCACGAGCCAGTGTATCAAGGTTTACGTCGGTGCCAAGAGGGGTGCGTCTGGTGTGCACTTCAAGGATGCGACGGCGGCCTTTAAGGTCTGGCGTAGGTACGATGACCTGACGGTCAAAACGTCCGGGACGTAATAGCGCAGGGTCAAGCACGTCAGGGCGGTTGGTTGCGGCGATGAGAATGACGCCTTCGTTGGACTCAAAGCCGTCCATTTCTACCAGTAGTTGGTTCAAGGTTTGCTCACGCTCATCATGGCCGCCGCCAAGGCCAGCGCCACGTTGACGACCTACGGCGTCAATTTCGTCAATAAAAATCAAGCAAGGAGCATTTTTTTTGCCTTGAGTGAAAAGGTCACGTACACGAGATGCGCCAACACCCACAAACATTTCCACAAAGTCAGAGCCAGAAATGGAAAAGAAAGGCACGCCTGCCTCGCCGGCTACTGCACGAGCAAGCAGAGTTTTACCTGTTCCGGGAGGGCCTACGAGCAAAACACCCTTAGGGATGCGGCCCCCTAAGCGAGTGAACTTTTTGGGATTAGAAAGAAATTCTACTACCTCCGAAAGTTCTTCCTTGGCTTCGTCAACGCCGGCTACATCCTCAAAGGTTATGCGCCCTTGTTCTTCGGTGAGTAAACGAGCACGAGAACGCCCAAAACTCATGGCTTTGCCGCCTCCGCCTTGCATTTGGCGCATGAAGAAAATCCAAACCCCAATGAGCAAAAGCATAGGGAACCATGATACTAACAAGGTCATATACCATGGCTGATCGTCCAATGGTTCTGCCTTAATGGCTACCTTTTTTTCCATGAGGCGGTTGATGAGATCGCCGTCGGTTGGGGCATAGCTTTGTACTTTTTGTCCTTGTATATTCAGACCAATGAGGTTTTTTCCTTGGATGGTAACTTGAGTGATGTCACCTTTATCAACTTGTTGTAAAAACTCTGTGTAGGAAATTTTTTCATTGGCACTTTGTGGCTGCTGAAACATGTTGAAGAGCATAACCATAGCCAGAGCTATGACGGCCCAAAGCATTAGGTTGCGGGTAAATTGGTTCACATTTCCTCCATAATTAGGGTGTAGTATAAAATTATCTATGTATTTTTCTAGTTCAAGGAAGTAGATAATACTTTTCTAGCTTTTGACAATATCAGAGGTGCTGAAAAATTTTGTGCAGTGTCCTTTACGCATATTGATACTAAACTAATTTTTCTTTCTAACTTTTTTTGCGGAAATTTGCAATTGGTTCACTGGGGATAAATCTTGAAATTTTTTGCATGGGGAGCTTAGGGAAAACTTTTGTCAGAAAAGTTTTCCCTAAGAAAGAATATATGACAAGCTATTTAGCAAAACCTACGGCACGTCGCTCGCGAATAACCGTAACTCGAATTTGTCCAGGGTATGTCATGTTTTTTTCAATTTTATCAGATATATCCTTGCAAAGCACATAGGTGGTGTCATCGTCTACGTTTTCTGAGTTCACCATGACCCTGATTTCTCGTCCGGCTTGTATGGCATAGGCTTTAGCAACACCTTCAAAAGAAGTGGCAATATTTTCTAAATCTTCTAGACGCTTGACATAGTTTTCCAAAAGCTCTTTACGTGCGCCTGGTCTTGCACCGGAAAGGGAGTCGGCTGCTTGCACAAGTACGGCAAGGGCAGTGGAGGGGCGTACATCTTCATGGTGCGCAGCAATGGCATGTATAATGTCTTTATTTTCATTGTATTTTTTGGCGATGTCGGCACCAATAACGGCATGCGAACCTTCAATTTCATGGTCTACAGCTTTGCCAATGTCATGCAACAGACCGGCGCGCTTTGCTTTTTTTATGTCCATGCCAAGTTCTGCCGCCATCATGCCACAGAGTGCAGAGACTTCTAAGGAGTGCTTGAGTACATTTTGGGTGAAGGAGGTGCGATAGCGTAACTGTCCAAGAAGACGAATGATTTCTGGGTGGATACCATGTACACCTGCATCAAAGGTGGCTTGTTCGCCCACTTCTCGCACCTGTACGTCAAGCTCTTGCTCACATTTTTGTACAATATCTTCAATGCGCGCAGGATGAATACGTCCGTCTTGAATGAGACGCTCAAGCGCCATACGCGCCACTTGGCGACGCAAAGGGCTGTAAGCGGACAAAATGACCGTTTCTGGTGTATCGTCAATAATAAGGTCTACCCCAGTGGCCGCTTCAAGAGCACGAATATTGCGCCCTTCACGCCCAATGATGCGCCCCTTCATATCTTCGCTTGGAAGGGTTACGGCGGTGACGGTTTGCTCACAAACATAGTCGCCGGCATAGCGCTGTATGGCGTTGCAAAGTACTTGTTTGGCTTTACGGTCGGCGGTTTCCTTAGCTTCGGTTTCGATGAGACGAATCATACGAGCCGCCTCATGACGAGTGCGGGCTTCCACCTCTTCAAAAAGACGAGCCTTGGCTTCATCGGCGGTAAGTCCGGAAATTTCTTGTAGATGTTTTTCTTGTTCTTCTACACGAATTTGTAAATATTCTTCGGTTTCAGTAAGTGCGCGTTCTTTTTTAGCAAGTTCTTTTTCTATGCCGAGGATATCTCTTTCACGAGTGGTGGCAAGTTCTAGCTTTTCTTCAAGGCGTCCGCTCATTTCGTCCATTTTACGTTCACGGGCTTTGAGTTCGCGCTCACGTTCTTTAAGATCACCTTCCATTTCACGCTTTTGTTGAAAAAGGTCATCTTGTCCTTGTAAGATCATTTCTTTTTTTTGTGCTTGCGCTTCTTTACGAGCTTCGTCCACGATGCGTTTAGCTAACATGTCAGCGTCGCCAAGACGTTTAGAAATAAGCATTTTTTGTAAAAACATGCCCACCCCAAGACAGAGCAAAGCCACAAGACCTGTGATACTCATTGTCATTGTATCCATTGTAATTCCTCCTATAAAGACGGGTAATTATAACCCGATAAGCATCGAAACCTAGAGCAAAACTCGCAGTTTCGTAGCAGTAATAATCAACACCAAGTGCTGATTATGATCTTGCGTAATCCATTACGCAAGACTCATGAAGCATTGACTGCATCAAGCACAATGAAGAAAGTAGTGGGGAAGAACAGGAAAAGAGAGGAGATAGTTTTATAGTGAAAATATACTATAAAACTACAAAGAGTGTGAAAAATGATTACTTCTGTATCCTTTGGTGAAAAACGCATGCAAATAAACAATGCGCACGTTAGCACATAGGAAATCATAGCCACTTTTCAACAAATTGCTCTACAACTTGTATGAATTGAGCACGTATATTACGATTAATCCCCAGATAGCCGTGTGAAGAGACTATTGCAGAACCTGATTTCTCAGGGGGGCGCCTTGGCTCTTACGTTAGGCTTCCGCCAACGAGGGGGGCATGCTCACGGCAAGCGCCTTAGCTCCCAATTTTAAGCTTGTAAGGTCAGCAACAGCTCGACAAACACAAACTTTCCAGGGATTAAATATGTACATTAAATCAATTCTTCTATTTTATGCAGTAATGCGTCCAGACGTGCATTGGTTTCGTCAATGTGCGCATTGGCCTGTAATAAGTCGTCAGCAAGTCCCAAGACGAGGAAAGTGAGGAGTAATTCTTTACTGCTCTTGCCTCCTTGAGCACTCATCTTTTCGTATCTTTCTTCCACCAGCAACTTAGCATTTTGAACTCTTTCGGCATTGACTCCTGCTTTGAAGACAATGTCAAAGCCTAATAAATTGAGTTTATATTCTTGCATGGCGGCTCAAAAAAAGTCTATTCTATACTCTTCATGCGTTCTAAAAGCACGTCAATGCGTTGTAAAACGTCATCTTTTACTTGCCTTTCTTTGGCGAGTAAGTCTTTAAGTGAATGGTTTTCTTCCTTCACTGCTTGCAACTGTTCTTGCAGTTCGGCAACTTGGTCGTTGCTGTCTTGAAGGATGCGCCTATTATCGCTACGTACTGTCTCAAGATCATCCAAGAGACGATGCACGTGTTCTTCGAGTAAATTGAGTCTTTCCATGACTTAAAACTAACACGCTCTTAATATGTTGGCAAGATACATTTACCAGAACTTTTTTGTTTTGTCTTTAATGTTTATGTATCTTCTTGTTTTTAGTATATTAAGTATTTTTTAGTTTTCGAGGTAAATTTTTTTGCTTGTTGCGAGCAATACCTATTTCATCCTCGGGGACATCTTTGGTAATGACTGAACCTGCTCCCACAAGGCTGTTGCGCCCTATGTTTACCGGCGCTACAAGTGCTGTATTGGAACCAATGAAGGCTCCAGCGCCGATGTTTGTTTGAAATTTATTTTTGCCATCATAATTGCAAGTGATGGTGCCGGCGCCAACGTTTGCGCCTTCTCCTACGGTGGCATCACCAATATAGGTTAAGTGGTTAACTTTTGCCCCTTTGTGGATGGTAGATTTCTTGATTTCTACAAAGTTACCCACTTTGGAATTTTCCTCAAGCTTTGCCCCTGGGCGCAGGCGTGCATAGGGGCCTATGACCACATTTTTACCGATATATGCATCTTCGCAATGGCTAAAGGGGAGAACTGTAGCATTTTCTTGCACATGGGTGTTACGCAAAACCGTATGTGAGCGAACCACAGCATTTTTGGCAATATGAGAGGTACCATAAATCTCGCACGGTCCAAAAATTTCTGCGCCAGGTTCAAGCGTTACTGCCGGCCCCACAATAACAAGATGGGCGTGGTGTACAATAACTCCTTCGGCTATGGCTTTATCCACAAATTTAGGGCGCAGGCAGTTTTCGGCGCTGATAAGTTCCTGCGGGTTATTGACCCCCATGAGGCATTCTTTGCCGTCGTCACATACCACGGCGCAGGCACCGTGCCCATATTTGGCAGAAAGATGCACAAGGGCGGTGATGTAAAACTCATTACTTTTATTATTGGTGTTAAGCTTTGGTAGGAGTCTTTCAACGCTAGGTACATGCAAAAGGTACATTCCGGCATTGACTTCGCCATGAAATTCGTCTTTAAATTCATCCTTTATGTTATGAAGCCCTTTGGGGCGCCCACCCACGGAGGTGGCATAATCCTTGGCTTCCACAATGCCCACCACATCTCCCTGACTGCGCACAACCCGCCCGTATTCATTCTCATAAGGTAGCATAATGGATGCAAAGCTTACTGCAGGGCTACCTGCTTTTTTCACTTCGTCCATAAAGAAGGTGATGGTTTCTGTACTTACGAGGGGGGCATCGCCATTGATAACAAGGACATAGTCTATGCCGTTTCTTTGTAAAGAGGGTATGGCCTGCATAAGGGCGTGGCCGGTGCCTTTTTGTTCTTTTTGGTCAATAAAGAGTATTGGCTCGTGGGCAAAAGCTTTGCGCACCATGTCAGCTTGGTGTCCTACAACTGCCCAAATTTTTTTGTTAAAAATAGGTTTTAACGCACGCAAAACATAGGCAAACATAGGGGCTCCAAGGATGCTTTGTAAAACCTTGGGCTTGGTGGAGTGCATGCGAGTTCCCTTACCCGCTGCTAA
>CAYJHS010000024.1:0-17408 GCA_964369815.1 uncultured Desulfovibrionaceae bacterium | reverse complement strand
TTTCAGGCAGTGAATCCTTGAGTTTTGCGCTCATTTTTTATATTTTTACAACTATTTTGTATTAAGTGATTTGTTATGACTGCACATAGTTCTTTGGGCGTTGCCCTTGTTACTGGTGGCTCACGTGGCATTGGCAAGGCTATTGCTGTTGAGCTTGCTACGCAAGGTTATGAAGTTTTTTTGACCTATGTGAGTAAGGCAGAAGAAGCACAAAGCGTTGTAGATGCCATTGTACAAAATGGTGGTAAAGCACAAGCTTTTAGTCTTAATGTGGGCGACGGCGAGGCTGTAACAAGCTTTTTTGCTGAGCATATTAAGGATAAAGTCCGCTTGTCTGTGCTTGTAAATAATGCCGGTATTACCAAGGATGGCTTCCTCATTCGCATGAAAGATGCGGATTTTGATGCGGTGTTGAATATTAATTTGCGCGGGGCTTTTGTGTGTACTCGTGAAGCTGCCAAGATTATGAGCAAGCAAAAATTCGGACGTATCATCAATATTTCCTCGGTGGTTGGGCAAGAAGGTAATGGCGGGCAGGTAAACTATGCCGCTGCTAAAGCCGGCATGCACGGCATGACCATGTCTGTTGCCAAAGAGCTTGCGAGTCGCAATATTACCGTAAACACTGTGGCACCCGGCTTTATTGTCACCGATATGACAGCAAATTTATCAGAAAATGTGCGTAAAGAGTATGAGGAGCGCATTCCTCTAAAACGTATGGGCTTAGCAGAAGATGTGGCCTATGCGGTATCATTTTTAGCCTCAGAAAAGGCTAATTACATTACAGGACAAATTCTTGCCGTTAACGGCGGCATGCATTGTTAAAATAAATAAAAAAAGGAGGTGGGGGCGTTAACAAGTGGTCAGTTGGACAAAAAGGTTCCAATTTAAATGGAGGACCAATTGGGGGTTACGGCGATGAAGTAAAACCAGGTGCATCCTTTGTGGAAGATATTGGTGCGGACTCCCTTGACCTTACAGAACTCATCATGGCTATGGAAGAAGAATTTGATATTGAAATTGCTGACGACGATGCGCAAAAGATCTTAAAAGTCCAAGATGCCATCTCTTATATAGAAAATAAGTAAGCAATACTTTAGGATAAACAGTCTGCGTTAAGGCGTATAAAGCGCGCTTACCGCAGACTGTTTTAAAAAGGTAAGGAGTGGCACTTTAACAAGTACTTACTTTTTACCAAGAAGCGGCAGGTCAAAGGCTTAGTCGTTTTTTGTCTTATGTGTTATAATTTAAGGAGTTCTTATGAACCGTAGGCGTATTGTTATCACTGGTCTTGCCGCTATTACTCCACTTGGAAATGACCTAAAGAGTACTTGGGAGGCACTTATTGCCGGAAAATCAGGCATTGCTCCCATCAGCTTGTTTGATGCTAGCCAGTATGATTCACGCATTGCTGGGGAAGTAAAAAACTTTTCTCCCGAAGAGCACATCCCCTATAAGCAAGCAAAACGTATGGATCGTTTTACGCAATTTGCCGTCACCGCCGGCAAGGCTGTTGTAGAAGATGCCAAGTTCACTATTGATGAAAATAATGCTGAACGCACTGATGTAATCTTGGGCGTTGGCCTTGGTGGGCTTGACACCATTGAAACATATCACGAAAAACTCCTTAAATCTGGCCCCAATAAAATTTCTCCCTTTATGATTCCCATGCTCATTTCTAACATGGCACCTGGGCAAGTGGCTATTTTTTCGGGCGCTAAGGGCAATAATGTCACGGTGACCTCAGCATGTGCTTCGGCACTGCATGCTATCGGTACGGCTTGGAGTGAAATGCTCCTTGGACGTAGTGATGCTGTCATTACCGGCGGCGTGGAAGCCACAGTTACCCCCTTGGGCGTTGCTGGCTTTACGGCCTTAAAGGCACTTTCTAGCCAATATAATGACGAGCCTACCAAAGCCTCTCGCCCCTTTGACAAAAACAGAGATGGTTTTGTCATTGGTGAAGGCGCAGGACTTTTGCTCATGGAAGATATGGACGCTGCTCTTGCACGTAATGCGCCTATCTATGCTGAAATTGTGGGTTATGGCACTTCTTGTGATGCCTATCACATGACAGCACCCCATGAAAGCGGCGAAGGTATGGCCAGAGCCATGAAAAATGCATTGAACGACGCTGGCTTAAGGCCTGAAGATGTCGATCATATCAACGCTCACGGCACGTCTACATCCCTTAATGACTCTTGTGAAACCAAGGCCATTAAGCTTGTATTTGGAGACCATGCAAAAAACATTCGTATTTCTGCCACTAAGTCTATGACTGGGCACTTGCTTGGCGCAGCTGGCGGCATAGAATCAGTGTTCTCCATCCTTGCTTTGCACGAAGGCATCATTCCTGGCACTATTAATCTTGATACGCCAGACCCTGCATGCGACTTAAACTATATGCCCAATGGTTCGGAAAAGTACCAAAGCACATACGCCATGTGTAATTCTTTCGGCTTTGGTGGCACTAATGCTAGCTTAATTTTTAAACGCTTTGAAAAGTAATTATTCATAGAAGAGTAGAGTAAAGGATACAAAAATGTTTGAATTGATGCTTCACGATAGGGAAATGGCTAAAATTATAGAGCTGGAATCCGATCGCCAAATGAGTAAGCTTGAGCTTATTGCTTCAGAAAATTTTGTATCTCCCGCCGTGCGTGAGGCGCAAGGAACGGTGCTCACTCATAAATATGCCGAAGGCTATCCCGGAAAGCGCTATTATGGCGGCTGTGAATTTGTAGATATGGCAGAAAATCTTGCCATTGAGCGCGCTCAAAAGCTTTTTGAGTGTGAATACATAAACGTACAGCCGCACTCCGGTTCACAAGCTAATATGGCAGCTTATTTTGCCTATATTAAACCCGGCGATACCGTGCTTGGCATGAATTTGTCCCACGGCGGGCACTTGACTCACGGTAGTCCTGTGAATTTTTCCGGTCGCCTATTCAATATTGTGTCCTATGGCGTTTCTAAAGAAACAGGACGCATTGATTTTGACGACGTAGAAAAACTTGCAAAAGAGCACAAGCCCGCAGTGATTGTAGCCGGTGCTTCTGCGTATGCACGTACCATTGATTTTGCTCGCTTTCGTGCTATTGCCGATGAAGTAGACGCAAAACTCATAGTGGATATGGCGCACATTGCCGGTCTTGTGGCTACGAAGCAACATCCATCCCCCATGCAACATGCACATATTATTACCACAACTACGCATAAAACCTTGCGGGGACCTCGTGGTGGTATGATCTTGTCTACTGAAGACCTTGGAAAAACTATCAATAGCCAAATTTTCCCCGGTATCCAAGGTGGACCGCTCATGCATGTCATAGCGGCCAAAGCTGTAGCCTTTGGGGAGGCACTTTGCGAAAGTTTTGTGACTTATCAAAAGCAAGTACTGAAAAATGCCAGCACCTTGGCTGGTTGCCTTATGGATGCCGGCTATGAGCTTGTTTCTGGCGGTACCGACAACCATCTTATGCTTATGGACTTGACGCACAAAAATATCACCGGCAAAGATGCAGAATTAGCTCTGGATGCCGCCGGTATTACAGTGAATAAAAATACCGTGCCTTTTGAAACTCGCTCTCCTTTCGTAACTTCCGGTGTGCGCATTGGTACTGCTGCCTTGACGACTCGAGGTATGAACGAGAGTGATATGCAGCAAGTTGCTGGATTTATAGTTGATGCTCTGAAGAATACAGAAAATTCACAGAAATTGACAGCAATTCAGAGCGAAGTAGAAAACTTTGCTCGCCAATTCCCTCTTTTTGCTACTAATTTTCATAAGTAGTAAGTATTTAAGATAGTATTTTTCTTGGGGTGAAGAACCTTTTGTCCACAAAATGTTCTTCACCCAGCCACAAAACGTTCTTCACCCAGCAAAATCTAGCAACAGTTGACATCTTGTATTTATATTTTATATTTTGTGAAGCGGTGAGCACGCATGGAGAAATTCGATTTTCATGACTTTTTCCTTAAGAGATGTAAAGTTTTTATACTTTTGTCCGTAGATATATATTGTACGTAAACTCCAATGGGAGGGTAAGGGATAATGTCGCAAACAAATATTCTTCTTGAAGCCGGAACTAACGAGCTGGAAATAATGGAATTTTATGTGGAGGAAGATGGCTACTGCGGACACTACGGTATTAACGTAGGCAAGGTAGTAGAAATTATTCGTCCACAAAAAATCACTGCCATGCCGGAGATGGTGCATCCTGCTGTTCTTGGTGCATTTTCACATCGTAATGGCGAAGTTATCCCTCTTATTGATGTTGCGACCTATCTGAATTTTGCCCCCACTGACGGCAAAGATGCCAAAATTATTATTACAAAATTTAATATGTTCACCACGGCCTTTCGTGTGTCCGGTGTTAATAGAATTTATCGTTTAAGCTGGACCAACGTAGAAGCCCCCGGCAATTTATTGCAGCAAATAAGCCGCAGTGCTGTTACCGGTGTGGTGCGTATGGATGACCGTATTATCCTCTTGCTTGACCTTGAGGCTATTGTGGCTGAAATGCATCCTAACATGGCCATTCGTATGGACGTGGCAAAGCGGGCAGCTGAAGAGGGCTCGAAAACGCACCGCATTTTGCATGCAGATGACTCTGTAAGTATTCGTCGTTTAGTGTTGGATCTCCTAGAAAAAGAAGGCCGTTTTGATGTCACGCAGGCTGAAAATGGTGAAATTGCGTGGAATATGCTTTTAAATTACGTGAAGCAATCAGAAGTAGAGCATCGACCTATAACTGACTATGTAGAAGGGGTTATTACGGATATTGAAATGCCTTCCATTGACGGTCTTGCTCTGTGTAAAAAAATAAAAGAACACCCTATCTTACAACAATTGCCTGTAGCTGTGTTTTCTTCCATGGTAAGTGAAAGTGTGGAAAAGAAATGTGCCTCAGTGGGTGCTGATGCGCAATATGCCAAGCCAGACTTGCAAGTGCTCAGCGACAAGTTGTTTGAACTTATTTCTAATTATAATAAATAGATGCATATGTATGGTTGTGTGTTGGGGTGCGCATGCTTGTAGAAATCAGGCACGCACCTTAAGTATACGACACATCTTTTCTTAGCATAATTTTCTTTATGGTAAAATTTTCTGCAGTAGTTTTTCCGCTTGCGCTTTTTGTGCAGGGCTTAATTCTTTCCTCAGTATTTTTTCTCTCTGTTGCATAGTCTTACTTTCGGGCTCTAATTTAAGACCAGCGAGGAGCAGTGCATAGGCTCTTATAATATCCTTCGCAACTCCATTACCTTCATAATACAACTCAGCCAAAACATAGAAAGCAAGTGGTTCACCAAGTTTTGCCGATATGTCTAAAAAATCAGCAGCTTTTTTATAATTTTGGGGAACTCCTTCACCTTTAACATGTAAAATTCCCATGGTTAGGTTGGCGCTGGCACTTTTTTGTGCCGCTGCTTTACGAAAATAAAAAACGGCTTTGTCTATATCCTTAGGTATTTCTTTCCCTTTTCTATACATAGATCCTAAAAAGTATGCTGCATTAGGATGGTTTCTACGTATGGCTTCTTCATAATATTCAATGGCCTTATTAATATCTTTCTTTACGCCTCGGCCATAACGATATAAAACAGCTAAATTATAATATGTGCTAGGCTCATTATTTTGTAGTGCCTTAGTATAAAATTCAAAGGCTTTGCTGTAATCTTTTTCTACGCCATAACCATAATTGTACAAATAGCCGACTTGAAAATAAGCATTCGTTTCACCCAGTTGCGCTGCTTTGCTAAAATTTTCAAAGGCAAGGGCATAGGACTGTTCTGTGCCTTTACCCTCTTTATATAAATGCCCTAGCATAAAATATGGCTGCGAATGAGCAGTTTTAAGTTTAGCAGCGCGTGAATAGAATTGAAATGACTTGTCAAAGCTTTGCGTCACCCCTTTTCCTTCATAATGAAATGCACCAAGAATTATGAGAGATAGGTCAAATTCTTGAGCGGCTGCTTGTTGAAAAAACGACACGGCTTTAAGGGCATCTTTGGGAACCCCATTTCCATTATAGTATAAAATCCCCAAATTATGCAAAGACATAGCAAAGCCTTGTTTTGCTGCTAGCGTATAATAGTATAGAGCTTTCTCCATACCATCTTTTGTAGCACTCTGCTCATATTGAACACCTAAGTCGTTTTGTGCATGAGGAGTATTATGTTTGGCGGCAAGTTCCAAATAATGACGGGCTTTGGCTGCATCTACCTTAACTCCTTCCGTCCCTTGATAGTATATGCGGGCAAGCATATATTCTGAAAATCCGTATCCTTGCTCGGCGGCCATGTGGTAATACTTTAAGGCCTCTGCCATATCTTTTTTTATTTCTTTTCCTTCTAAATACAGTGTGGCGAGGGTATGCTGCGCCAGTGCAAAACCGGCATGTGCTGACTTTGTATAAAGTTCTAAGGCGTTGGAAGTGTTTTGCTCAACTCCCGCTCCCTGTGCGTACAACACTGCTAAGTTATACATGCTCGCGGCATCGCCATCTTGTATGGCTTTTTGTAAATGAAATGCAGCTTGTGAATAGTTAGGTGGGGTAGCCTCAAGATATTCTAAAGCCTTTTGGGCGTCCAACGGCTCATTTGAAGGTTGTGGAAAAGCACTCAAGGGTTGTATAAATATAAAGAAGGCTATTATACAGGAAAAAAAGAAAAATTGAGGGGCTCTAATAAGAGTATGCATAGTTGCTCCAGTTTTTTGGTGTTAAGATTAACTAATATAAAAATATTTTATTCCTCAAGAGCAATCTTATCCTTCCAAAACTCCCAATCATATTTTCTATACGCATGACAGCCAAAGGGAATTTTTTCTTTATTCATGGCATAGAGGACACGCGGCTGTATTTCAAAAGAGAAAGCCACAGCTTCTTCTGGCGGCGCGACTTTAAAATTGGGCTCAATGGACGGCCCATATTCTGCAAAAAAGAGATCCTCGTTGATGGGGATATCTACAAATATACTCATGACGCTGACATTTAAGATAACAGCGTCTTGTTTCGCTGAGGAAGTTTCTGTTTGGCTAGGAGCCGTTTCATGGCGATAGGGCACCTTCTTGTTGAGGAAATTAACAAATGCAGCCACATGCCGTAACGAAAAACCGCCATTTCCTGCATAGGGTAGTAAGGGTGAGTTTGGCGTGGATAGACCATGTCCGACAAAAAATGGTGCGCCAATATAGTCATAACCAGCCTGAGACCAATATTCTAATTCATCACGAAACACCCATGCATCAAGTTGATATATAAGAATATATTCATATTCTAAAAAACTTTCATAAAAGTTTGTAGTGAGTAGCAACCGGCTATATGTTCTGACGCTTTCAAAATTATTATCGGCAAAGGGGCTCAAGTGGAGGGTAATATTATGTTTGGCAGCAAGTCCTGTATAGAGAGAAGTATCGAGTTTTGTTGGGTAAACCAAGTGTATGGGATGGTTAGATAGAATTTTCAAGCACTGTTCAAAGGAGGCTATGTCGCTTGGGGATGGTGTTTGGGTATATGCAATAATGAGGACAGCATTTTTGTGTGCATTACGTTTTTCTTCTGTCATATCATACCCTATCTATACATGTAAAAAGTTGCGAAGTACCGTCGCCAATACCAAACAATAGCCATAAGCGATATCGAAAAAATAACACGCAACATAATAATGCGCAATAATAAAGAGGAGTGCTAGACGCATGGTAAGCATATAAATTCATATGGATATGAAATGTAATAATGTGCTAAATGCAAAAATATGCTTCGTTGGACTTGACTTTCGTTTTGATTAAGGTGTAAATGATTTCTCCTGATACCCTATAGGGGTATACAGTATTCGGAGGAACTATGAAACAGTGTATGGATGTGGATGCTGTACAAAAACGGCTCAAAAAGATTGAAGGACAAGTGCGTGGGGTACAAAAAATGGTGGGCGAGGATAAGCCGTGCGAGCAAATTCTTATTCAAATCGGCGCCATAAAGTCGGCCTTACACAAAACAGGGCAAATAATCTTAGAAGGTCATATGCACCATTGTGTGCTTGATGGCATAAGGCAGGGCAAAGAAGACGAAGCCATAAAAAATCTCATTTCTGCCCTTAATCAATTTTCTAAAACCATATAACTCTTACAGGAAAATGTAGTGAAAAACTATATCTTTGCACTCAATTCCATACCCATGCTTTGGGTTTCCGGCTTATTTTTGTTGGCAAGCTTTATTCTTGAATATATCCTTCCTATAATGGGCTCAGATTTTACCATGGCTTTTAATCCTGCATGGGTTTCTTTGTTTATTTCTGGGATTCCATTAGCTTACCTAGCGGTTAGAAACACACTTCAAGGGCGCATCACATCTCCATTGCTTATAACCATTGCCATGTGCGCTGCTGTGTATATCGGGGATATTTTTGCCGCAGGGGAAGTGGCCTTTATCATGGCTATTGGTGAATGGCTCGAAGACCGCACTGTGGAAAAAGCTAAAAAGGGTATTGAAAAATTACTTGACCTTGTGCCGAGTACAGGCCGCAAAATCACAGAACTCGCTGACGGAAAGACATCGGAACAAGTCATTGCTGCTGAAAACATTCATGAGGGCGATATTTTGCGTATTTTTCCAGGTGAAAGCTTTTCTTCTGATGGTATTATTATTAGCGGCAATACCTCTGTAGACCAGTCTATTATGACAGGCGAATCTTTGCCAGTGGATAAGGTCATAGGTGATGAGGTTTTTACAGGCACCATTAATCGCTTTGGTTCTGTGGATATTAAGGTCACCAAGTCTTTTGCCAATTCATCATTACAAAAAATGATTAAGCTTGTGGAGCAAGCAGAACATGCCAAAGGCCCCACACAGAAGATTGTAGATAAATGGGCATCTATTTTAGTGCCTATGGCGTGTGCCATTGCCATTGTGACTTACGCCGTGTTTAATTTCATGCTCGGTAGGCCCGATGATGCACTCATTCGTGCCGTGACTATTCTTGTAGTGTTTTGCCCTTGCGCTCTTGCTTTGGCAACGCCTACATCCATCATGGCAGCCATTGGGCAGGCTACAAAAAATGGTGTTCTTATTAAATCCGGTGAAGCCTTGGAAATGATGGGGCAAGTGACTACGGTGGCCTTTGACAAAACAGGCACCATTACCGAAGGTAAGCTGTCCGTCAGTGACATTATACCATTGCAGGCAGAAAAAGACTTTTTAGTGACAATTATTTCTTCGGTGGAAAGTCGCTCTGAGCATCCCTTAGGTAAGGCCATCACCCAATATGCGAAAGAAAAGAATATAGAACTTATGCCCATAAAGTACTTCGCTATGGTCGTAGGAAAAGGTGTTTCAGCAAGTATTGATGGGAAAATCTTTTTT
The DNA here is from genome assembly GCA_964369815.1 of uncultured Desulfovibrionaceae bacterium. Taxonomy (GTDB): domain Bacteria; phylum Desulfobacterota; class Desulfovibrionia; order Desulfovibrionales; family Desulfovibrionaceae; genus CAYJAD01. Next base: position 8,046 of record CAYJHS010000024.1, on the reverse strand, counting down.
TGCGGCAATGAAAAACTTATTCAAGACCACACAAAGGCAGAGTTTACTGCTGAAATTATGCAACAAATAGATGACCTACGCCATGAAGGCAAAGCCGTGGTTGTGGTGGCCGAAGAAAATAAAGTGCTTGGCATCATAGGTCTTTCTGACACCATTAAAGAAACATCCTCCTTAGCCATATCTTCGCTGAAGGCGGCCGGAATAGCCAAAACTGTTCTTTTGACGGGCGACAATGAAAAAAGTGCACACTTTATGGCGAAAAAAGTTGGTATTTCTGAAGTATATGCGTCATTGCTCCCCGAAGGCAAAGTGAATGCTGTACAGGAGCTTACGAGCAATAACGGCCATGTGTGCATGGTGGGCGATGGTGTTAATGATGCTCCGGCATTGAAAACGGCCTCTGTGGGTATTGCTATGGGAACTATGGGCAGCGATATTGCCATTGATGCGGCAGATATTGCCATCATGGGGGATGATATTTCTAAAATCTCTTACTTAAAAAAGCTATCCAATGCCACGATATTCTCCATTAAGTTTAACATAACCTTAGCAATGACAATCAACTTTGCTGCCATTATTTTTTCAGTTATGGGCTGGCTAAATCCTGCTACTGGCGCACTTGTGCATAATGCTGGTTCTGTATTGGTGGTATTAAATGCGGCGAGATTGTATGAGAAAAAAATAGAAGCGTAATAGCATACGGTTTTGTGCTATATCTATACCCTATAGCCCCCAATATATGTTGTATTGGGGGCTATATAATTAAAAAAAGGACATTGCTTTACATATTATTTAGCTGAATTTTTTCTACAGAAGATTCGATAGCTGTATTGATTAACAATATAACTTGGCCACCAATGTCTGATTGTATATGAGTATGCAAATGCTCTTGTGAAGCCCATGTTTGTATTGCAATGAATTTGTTGGGTTTATTGGCATCTTCGTAGAGAAATGCTTGCAAGCATCCTTCTTGTTGCCGTATAAGTGGCATAGCCCTTGTCATTTCTTGCAAAAAGTGTTCACGCTGTTCAGGTTTAATTGTAACACGCAAAATAAAAGATAGCTGTTTAGAAGACATATGTACCTCGATAATGGCAAAGCAGGCTGCTAGATGTCGTGTAGCACCAATTTTTCAATGGAAAAAGCTGTTGTGACCTCACTTCCAATCATAGTAAGCTCTTTTGCAGCACTTGATTGTATATGAGAGAGCCAGTGAGCCTGTGTTTCCCATACTTGAAAGGCAATAACTTTATTGGGGTTTTCGACGCCTTCATAAATGGAAAGCAGTTCACAGCCTTCATGGTGTCGGACGACTGAAACTTTATTTGCTAGCATGTGCAAAAAGAAATCAAGCTTTTCTGGCTTTATTTCATGTGTAATAAGAACAAAGAGTTGTGAAGAAGACATATGGCACACCTTAATGCGGTAAAAATTTAAAAATTCTTGGACTTCTTTTTCTTATAGGTGTTTATAGAATTTTTTGCAAGTGAACACATCAAGATATTTCTATGCAAATGTAGGGTTAACATTAACTGTTATAAAGAATTAAGTCCAATATCTGTAAAGTGTTATGAACTGAATTGTGTGTGGGCTGCAGTAAAAAATAATTTTCAGTGATGTTTTTTATACTTTTATCTTGCGTGCGTTTGCTGTTGGCTAAAATAATTTAGAATCATTGGCACATGCCAGACGTATACCAAAAGCTAGCATAAGCACACCAGCAAGAGCGTCTAAGCGGCGTAAGACAACAGGGCGCAAAAGAGATCCTACCTTATCACAGCCCGCACTAAGCAAAAAAAACCATCCTAAGGTGACGACTACATGTGCGCCTGCAAACCAAATTGCACGCCATGTTTCTGGCTGGGCACCCATAACCTGCGGTAATACTGCTAAATAAAATACAGCTACTTTAGGATTTAAGATGTTTGTAATCAATCCCTCATAAAAAGCATTTTTGCTTTTGCGTGCGTCTTTTATTGGCTCTCTTGTATAAGAGGTGGGCGTTTCATGGGCAGCTTCACGCAGACCGCCGGCCCGCCATACAGGGTATAGCGCCTTTAGCCCCAACCATATCAAGTATGCCGCTCCGCACCAGCGTACAAATGCATATGCTTGAGCAGAATGTACAAGGATTACAGATAAACCAAGCCCGGCAAGTGTTGCATGAAACAGTAATCCGCCCACAATACCCCACGCAACCTTCCTGCCCGTAGCGGCGCCATAGGTAAGGGCATTACGCAAAACTAAAAAAGTATCAGGACCGGGGGTTACTGTAAGCACAAGGGCGATTCCAACCAGCATTATCATTTCAGAAAGCATTAATATTCTCTAGTTATCTGTATAGTAAGGAGCGCGGCGTAAATTAAATCCATGCCATTGGCTTCGAAGGTTGATTTTATGATTTATTATTCTATGTACTTACGTGAAGTTAGTGCCATGCCTAGTTTATACCCAATTTTTAGCCTCTAACGTAATAATCCAAGCTAATAATTAGGCTAATGATACAATATTACCAGTAACCGTCATTAAGAATAGTCGCTGTCTGTCCAGAAACAATACAGCGACTATTCATACAAAAGCTTATTTTTTTGCAGCGGCCTTCATAGATTCAACAATTGCGTCAAGCAATTTAGCGTCTTTATTCTTTCCGCAAACTGCTACTAAACCTTCGGCAAATTGACCGATGGCAGTATAGTCAAAAACAGTGCTGTCCATACTTGCAGAAATTCCACCGGCAAGCCAAATCAGCACGTCTTCAACGGTCTCCTCGTTTTGCTTTTCAAGCTCTGCACAAGTTAAAGTTTTTACATCTAAAGTGTTCGCCTGAACAGGCACAAAGGATGTGAAAGCAAAAGCAACAGCCAACAACATAGCACAAAAAATCTTTTTCATTTAGTATCTCCATGTTAAAGTTTTAGCGACCAATTACGCTCAATTAATATTGACTTCATTTATGATCAAAAGCAAGCAAATTTTTTGCTATTCAGTGATTTCTCCTCTCTTTATGGCACTCAATGAAATTTATGTAACACAATTAAAGGTTGCGTAAAAATCTCCCCCCCCTCCCTCATGGTCGGCTATAGTTCATCATGAGGAAGAAGGAGGAATGATCGACGGTGGCAAGTCTAACACTTACGCTTAATTTGTCCATCCCTCTGTTCGAAGGACGGGGGCACCTCTATTATGCAATCTTTGATGCCTGTTGAAATAATTATTTAGCACCATGTTTTTTTAATAATTCAGCAATGCCTTCATGCTTATTATGTTTAGCAAGTATAAGTGCTGTGGCTCCGATATCAGCTTTTACATTGGGGTCAGCACCATTTTTTAATAATAATTCTACAATTTCTTTAGTTGATGCAAATGCCGCAACCATGAGCACAGATTCGTTACTGTCATTTTTTTCGTTGGCACTTGCTCCACCCTCAAGTAATACCTTAATAGCATTTTTTTGTTCATTTGTTATAGCATGAAGCAAAGGGGTTAATCCTTTATTACTTCTTGCATGAATATTTGCTCCATTATCTAAGAGTAATTTAATAACTCTGACTTTTCCTTTTTGCGCTGCAAGCATTAAAGCATCTATTCCAGTATTTGCCTTGGCATTAATATCTGCTTTATGCTTGAGCAATATTTGTATTGTTTTTTCATGACCATTGGAAGATGCTCGCATAAGTGGAGTCGCGAGTTCACCATCACGCAAGTCTACATCGGCATTATGCTTGAGTAGCATTGATACCGTATCGTCATGTCCTCGTGAAGCAGCAAGGCTAAGTGCGCTCCAACCTTTGTTATTTTGTGCATGAACATCTGCTCCATGCTCTAACAAAAGTTGTACAATTTTAGTATGCCCTTTATCGGCTGCAGACATAAGAGTAGTCCAATTGTCTTTATATTTGCTGCGTGGATTGGCTCCACGCTCAAGCAAAAGATATACAGCGTCCAGCTGCTTATGCATGGCGGCAAAATCAAGCGCTGTTATTCCAGTATCGTCATGCTTTGCATGAATATCTGCGCCATTATCTAATAAATATGTAGCAATATGCACATACCCAAAACCAGCGGCAAACATCAGAGGAGTCAAGCCATGTTGTTCAATGGGTGCATCTAATGATGTACTGTGCTTAAATATGGTTTGTACTGCATCTAAATGTCCAGAACTAATTGCATAAAGAAATGCAGTTGCGCCATTTGGGAAGTCTCTAACATTAACATCAGCGTTATTATCAAGTAGTAACTGCATAGTTTGCGACTTACCATTAGCACTAGCCATTATTAACGCTGTTTGTCCTTCAGCATCTTTTATATTAACATCAGCTCCATTAGCAATTAAGACTTGAGCAATATCTAAATATCCACCAATTGCAGCATACATTAAAGCTGTGAGTCTATTATTATTTTGCATGTTGATATTTGGATGATATTTTAATAGCATTTTCACAGCTTGCAATTGATTGTTTTCGGAAGCGTACATAAGTGCAGTATGCCCTTTTGAGGTTTGGGAATTTACGTCTATGCCATTTTTTAGAAATTCTTTTATTTGTTTAATATCACCAGCTTTTGCAGCCTCAAATAGGTTGCTAGCCAATAGGGATTGGGGCAAAAATGTTAGAAAAATAAGTAAAATTAGGCTGAATTTAGATTGCATGATATCCTCATTTTAGGGAACATTAATTAATCAATTTGTAACTTAGAGCCAAGTACGCACAATAGGCATTAAAATAGGTGCAAATATAACAAAACAGCCAAGAAAAGTAAAATAATATAGTATATACTTTCGATAAATTTTTTTTACTTCGCTTCAGAAATTACCCCATTTTCCAAGTCTAAGTCTATCTTCTTATATATATAATTCAAGGCACTTATTATACATATTATAATAATAACAACTAAAATTCCTCCATATTCTGGGTCAGGCTTGTCAAAAGGCGGTCGAGTAGAAAGGTCAACATCTATCCAAGTTATACCAAGCACAGTGGAAAATTCATATAGGGCATTGTAAGTTAAGCCTGCAGCAAGGACAATTAAACTGCCAATCCAACTAAAATCTGTTTGATTTGACATAATCACTCCTAAGGAAGAGGAGAAAACCTCCTCTTCTTTAGTTTAATGCATTTTATTTTCTTTGATACCAGCCATCAGGGTCTAGCATGCTCTCTGGTTTATTAACTTTTTTATAGATTTTTTTTGCTGCACTCCAAGTTTTTTCTGCCTTTGAAAGTACATATCCAGTCAGCCCTGCCCATGATGCAGGAGGTGACCCTTCTAAAACAAATCCCTCAACTGCGTCTGAAACATTTTTGATGGTTTTTGTAGCAGGCTCTATATATGGTGCAGCCGCTGGAGGCAAATATGACGCTTTTGGAGCAGTAACACCAGCAATAGCACCTGCACCTGCTGCCTTAGCTCCTGCCACTGTAGCCCCTGTAGTAACAGTTCCAGCTACATACGGAGCTACATCTTCAACAGCTTTTCTTGCTGAAGGTTGTGACTTGTCTTCTTTTACCTCATCTACTCCAGCACCTACTAACCATGGAACACCAATCCCTTTTACAGCAGCACCAACTATGCCTCTGGCGACCGCCCCCCAAAATAGCCCTGTTCTATCCACTCTATTGACTGGGTCATCTGCACAATAGTCATATAAATCATTATCACCACGCCTGTCCTTGGCTGGGTCAAGACTTATAAAGCGTCCTACTTTAGGGTCATAGTAGCGATGACCAAATTTTGTAAGCCCTGTAAATGGGTCAGTCATGCCGCCAGCAAAGCCTTGTGGAATAAACAACTTTGCTTGTGAATCTGAAAGTCATTACCAAAGCTATCGTATTCAATACGTTTAACTATATTTCCTTTTGAATTTATAAGTGCACGCACTGAACCCACTTGATCAAGGCCTACGAAAAATCGTTCTTTTTTAGCCCCCATGTGCCGCTAGCAAGGCCTAACTTTTTAATAATATCACCTTCTATAAATACGCATACAGAGGAATAGCTATCTTCATCTTGGTATAACCATGTGTAAGTAGTGTCTTGTATTCTATTTATCATCTGTTGTGGTGCGCCATTTTTACGCCATCGACATTCCCAAGCTAAGCGATTGTCACAGTAGATACGCACTGGCATGATACCATTTTCTTGGTATTCGTAGCGTATCCTATCCATTTGTCCAAGATAGTTATAAGTATAGGATTCAACTAACCTGCTATTCCTATAAACCTTGGCTAGACGGCCTTTTGTGTCATAGGCATACTTAAAAACATTTTGCTCTCTTGGCCATGTTTCGGTTTTTTGGATAATCTTTCCCTTCTCATCCTGCACAACTTTGTACATAAAACCTTCAAATCTTCCTTGCGCCTGTTTGTTCACCATAACCATAATTCCTTTTAAAAAGTTAATAAATTCATGTGTTTTTTTGATACATGGACGAATTATGGCATATTTTTAATTTCTTGTAAGAATGAAACGGTTCAGTGTTTTTTGTTCTTAAGTGACAATGTATTATGTGTTGAAATTATTAGAATTTTAAGTTTTTTTATAAAGGGGTATTTTTTAACACATTGAAAATATCGAATATAAAATACTTAAAAAATATTTAGCTAAATTTTTATTATATTGATATTATTTATAAAGAAAAGAATGTTTTTTGAAATTTCTTGACTTTCGTCAACGCTCCCTGCAACCCTACGCAATGAATTACAGAGAAGCCTCATTTCTTATTTAAAATCTTCCTTAATGTGTCCATTTGTAAATGTGCATAGCGCTGGGTCATTTCGGGGCTTGAATGCGTGAGTAACTTTTGCACACTGTATAAATCAGCACCATTATTCACCAGAGAGCTTGCAAAGTTGTGGCGCAAGCCGTCTACTGCCCTAAAGTTCGTATCAAGGCCAGCTTGCTTCTTTATTTTATCAGCAAATTTCCGAATATCTTGTCGTTTCTCTCCATTACTATTTGGAAATATATATTTACCATCTGTGTTGTCACTGGAATTCAATATGGCTAAGGCCTTGTCACTTAAAGGGAGAATTTCTGTTTTGTCACTCTTGGCTCTGTCGGCATGGAGGATAATAAAGCCTTGCTCTAGGTTCACATCTGCCCATTCCAGGGCAAGGGCAGCTCCTTTGCGTATACCGGTGTGGAAAATGAATTTCAAAATATTAGCCGTAGCTTGGTTGGGGTCATTGTCCAATAATTCAAGATAGAGTTTTTCTTGCGCTTCGGTCATGTATTCCGTTTTTTGATTGTCTACTTTGGGCATTTTAATTTTGAAGCTAGGTACTTCACACAATTCTTTTTCTGCGGCATAGGCCAGCAAGCGGCGGAGCAAGGCAAGGGCATGTTTTTGGGTTTGAGCTGAGAGAGGCTTCTTAGTTTGAGCGGAAATTTGTGTTTTTAAATCACTGGCTAAATTTTCCACATCTTGCTTAGTAATCTCTTGTGGAGTTTTTTGCATAAGCGGGCTTAGGCGTTGGATATTACTACTGTCACTTTTAATACATGACTTATGAGCATTTTCTTGGGCGTATATTTGCCAGATGCGCTCAAGGCTATAGTGGTTCTCTACCGCCTTTTTTTCTGCAATAACCTTTGCCCTGCGCTCAGTATTGCTCAATTCCTTTTTAGCCATGCGGTCAGAGCGGATAATATTTGCTTTAGCGGCGGTCATGCCTTGGCTAGCTTTGCCCATAGGATCTTTGATTAACTTACTTTCACGTCCACCACGCCGATACATAATGTAGTAGGTTTTCTCGCTGGGATTATCTTGTGGGATACGATAATATGCTCCTGCATATTTTGTTTTTTCCATTTTAGCCCTCCGTGGTAACACCAAAAAGTGAAAAAAGGAGTAACCTTGGCTTTACATACTTCAACGGCCTTCTCGTGGTAACACCATTGGTAATATAAGAGAGAAAAGCAATAAGCTTTTGGCCTATTGCTTTGTCTTGATTTTTGGTGATTTTCTTAATGATTTCGCCAGATTTTGGCTTGTTTCTTTGGCGCGCCCGGCGTGAATCGAACACACGGCCTTTGGCTCCGGAGGCCA
>CAYJHS010000023.1:0-17466 GCA_964369815.1 uncultured Desulfovibrionaceae bacterium | reverse complement strand
GGTTTGGGGGAGGGGAAAACTTTTTGGCGCTAGCAAAAGTTTTCCCCTCCCCCAAAAAAATAAAAAATAAAAACTAAAAGAACTAAAAGAACTAAATAAACTAAAAGAACTAAAAAAGCCGCCCCCGCACCACGGCATTTTTTCCAAAACGTTGCCGCAAAGTGTCTAGCGTTGCGTCTAGTTTTCCATGCTTATCGTTATTTTCTTGCCCTTGCGATGGCAAGAGTAATCCCTGTTCTCTTTCCTGCCCAAAGCCGGAAACCCCCACTCCAATAAGTCGTACTTTTTGTTTTAACACCACATCCTGCAAGAGCTCACAGGCTGTAGTAAAGATTTTCTGTGTCCCATTGGTATTTTGCTGCAAAGTGCGAGAACGAGTAATTTGCGTAAAGTCCGCATACTTGATTTTGAGCGTGATGGTGCGCCCCATAAGCTTTTGCTTACGCAAAGAGGTGCCCACACGTTCAGCTTGTATCATAAGCATTTTCTGTAAAAATTCTATATCTGTGGTGTCTTGCGCAAAGGTATTTTCGGCACTTTCGCTCTTGGGCTCGTGTAGTGGACAAACCTTATTGCTATCACGCCCGTGTGCTTTTTGCCAAAGCATAAGCCCGCCCTTACCAAACCGTTTTTCTAGGTAATCTTCGGGGAATTTATGTACATCGGCGGCAAAACGTATGCCCAATTTTTGTAAATCAGCCATAAATTTTTTACCGACACCGGGAATTTTGTTTACGGGTAAAGTTTGCAAAAAATCACCGATTTGTTCAGGGTAAAGTATATAAATACCGTGTGGTTTATGCATATCAGAGGCAATTTTTGCCAAGAATTTTTTGGGCGCTGCCCCAAGAGAGCACGTCAGCCCGCCTGTGGCGTCATAAACAGCTTTTTGGATGGAGTGGCACAGTTTTTCGATGGGGCCAAAAAGCCGCTCTAGTCCTTCGGCATCGACATAGGCCTCATCAATGGAAGCTGGCTCCACACAGGGAGAAAAATCTCCCAAGGTTTGCATCACTATATTAGATATTTCTTTATATCTGTGCATGCGCCCTGACACAAAAATAAGCTGCGGGCAGAGCTTTTTTGCCATGGCAGAAGGCATGGCAGAGCGCACACCAAACTTTCTGGCCTCATAAGAAGCTGCCGACAAAACCCCACGGGCTGACTGTGACCCTACTGCCACCGGAAAACCCCGTAATAGTGGATTGTCAAGTTGCTCAATGGACGCATAAAAAGCATCCATATCTACATGAATAATCCACGGTATGCCGCCACTTGACGAAGGTGCAGAAGTGTTGTGCATACATTAGCGGTCTGAGCGCAGAAATTGCACCCATAGCTGTCGTTGCCTTGGCCCGTCACATTCACATAAGTAAATATGCTGCCACGTCCCCAGCTGCACTTGTCCATTTTCCACAATAAGCGTTAGCGACGGGCCAAAAATACTAGTCTTAATGTGTGCGTCACTATTGCCTTCGGCATGGCGAAATTTACTGCTTTGCGGCACGAGGGTATTGAAAAAACCTCGCATATCCAGCGCTACGTCAGGGTCTGCCCCTTCATTGACTGTAAGACCACAGGTGGTATGCGGCGAATAAATTACCAAGGCGCCCTCTTGCCAAATTTCTGCTTTTTGACGCATAAGAGCCTGAATTTCACCGGTTATATCTTGCAAAGCCTCACGACTATGGGTAGTTATTTGCATTTTTTCCATATATCCTCCTCTGTGCTTTTATCACTCAAAATACGAGACTTCTGCACAATAATTTTTAAACAAAATTTTCTGCATATTTTTTATAACTGTGCTTATACAAAAATTTTATAGTGCAGATGTAAAGGTAAAAAAAATCAATCAGTTAACTGTGAAGCAAAGCTCCACCTATTCTTGATTTTTGGTCGCATTGACCTAGGTCAATGCGCCATGAGCCCCTACGCCAAAAATTGCGCAAAGGTCTCAATACATATCATATGCTTGACTTATCATACATTCCTTGTAACACTCCCACATTATATTATTAGCCTACCCTCAATGCAAGGAGAGATTATTTATGGCATTGGTTCTTGGTTCTGCTGGGCATATTGACCATGGAAAAACAACGCTTGTGCGTGCGCTCACCGGTATTGATTGCGACCGCTTAGAAGAAGAAAAACGCCGAGGCATTACCATTGAATTAGGCTTTGCCCACCTTGCCCTGCCCGATGGCTCCCGCCACGGCACACACATGGGCATTGTAGACGTGCCAGGACACGAGCGCTTTGTTAAAAATATGGTGGCTGGCGCTGCCGGCATTGACTTTGTCATGCTCGTCATTGCCGCCGACGAAGGCATTATGCCGCAAACTCGTGAACATTTAGAAATCTGCTCCCTCCTTGGTATCAAACACGGCTTTGTGGCACTTACCAAAATTGATATGGTAGATGATGAATGGTTTGCCCTTGTGCAAGAAGATGTCAAAAACTTCCTCCAAGGCAGTTTTTTACAAGATGCGCCCATTTTCCCAGTATCTTCCATGACAAAACAAGGGCTTGAAGAAATACGCCAATATATATTCTCCTATGCTGAATCCTTCGACCCAGACCGAGAGTCTTCCATTTTCCGCCTACCCGTCGACAGAATTTTCTCCATGAAAGGACACGGTACCGTAGTCACCGGCACCCTCCTTGCGGGAGGGGTAAACATTGGCGATGAAGCAGTCTTTATGCCCGACGAGGTAGAAACAAAAATCCGTGGTATCCAATGGCATGGACACGCCACCGAAGCCGCAGGCCCAGGACAACGCTGCGCCCTAAACGTTCTTAATGTAGAAGTTGGCGAAGTACAAAGAGGAACCGTCCTCACCCATCCAAATACCCTCTTCCCAAGCCAACGCTGGATGGTACACTTGCATTGCCTATCTTCTGCCCCTCGTGCCCTTCGCGCCAGAACCGAAATTCACTTTCATCACGGCGCACGAGAAGTCCCCGCCCGACTCTACTTTTTTGACCGAGACCGCCTAGAACCTGGTCAGAGCGCCCTCACTGAAATTCGTTTTCAAGAGCCCATGGTAGGCGTTTTTGGCGACCGTTGCGTCGTGCGTGCCTATTCCCCCTTGCGCACCGTCGCCGGCGGACTACTCGTACACCCCATGCCAGAACCCCTACGACGCAAAATGAAAGATTTTGACAAGCGCTTAACCCTTCTTCAAAAGCTTGAAACTCTCGAAAACTTAGAAGAACGCACCCTTACACAACTAGAACTGGCCGGAAAAAGTGGCCTTGATTTTGCCGAACTCCTAGTACTCACCCATGCCAATGCCAAAAAACTTGAAAAGCTCCTCCCAAGCCTTGGTAACAAAATTACCTGCTTTGATAAGGAAGAAAAACGCTATATTTATGCTGACGCTCTCAGTCAACTTATGGATAAATGCCTTGCTCAAGCTGCGGAATTTCATAAAAAAGAACCCCTCAAAGCCGGCATGGCTCGAGGAGTCCTTTGCCAAAAATTACGCCAAAAACTTGCCCACTTAGTCATCGAACGCTGCCTCAAAAACGGAAGCCTTGTAGCCGAAGCAGACGTCCTACGCCTTGCCTCACACGCTGTAGAACTTAGCAGCGACAATACTGCCCTGCGTGAAAAAATCTTGTCCGCACACACAAAAACCGGCCTCACCCCACCTAATATGAAGGACGTTCTTGAAGAATGTAAGGTAGATGCCAAAAAAGCTGCTCCGCTTATTAAAATTCTTACAGACGAAAAAGCTCTCGTTAAGGTAAAAGATGGACTCTACTACAGCGCTAACGCCATGCAAGATATTAATGCAAAAGTACACCAATGGTTTGAAAACCATGATGACCTTGACCTAGCCGGACTCAAAGAAATACTCGGCGGCATTTCACGCAAATACCTCATCGCCCTCCTAGAATATATGGACAGAGAACGCATTACCGTAAGAGTAGGCGATAAACGACAATTGCGTAAAAAGATTTAGCTTTATACGAGATAGATAATTTTCTTCAAAGCAGACTCTCGAAACTTCATTGCGGCAAGACATGTCTTTTAAAGCAAGGATGATGTCGCATTGAAAGTTTTTTTTGGAAGGGGTCTGGGGAAACGCTTTTTTGTTCACAAAAAAGGTTTCCCCAGAAAAAAATATTATAAAAAAAATCTTAAAATAAAAGGAATTAATCATGACACAAAACATCGTAATTATTGGCGCTGTTGCGCTTGGCCCCAAGGCTGCGTGTCGTTGCAAGCGTTTGGCACCGGAAGCCAACGTAACGCTTATTGATGAAAATGTTTTCATTTCTTATGGGGGCTGTGGCATTCCTTTTTATCTTTCTGGTGAAATTAATAATGTAGATGATTTACGTTCTACCCCTTATCACACCATCCGTGATGCAAAGTTTTTTGAAGAATTAAAGGGCGTCAATGTGCTCACGCAAACTCGTGCCCTTGCCATTGATCGGCAAGCGAAAACGGTGCTTATAAAAAATCTTGTGAGCGGTGAAGAGAAAAAGCTACCTTATGACAAGCTTGTGCTTGCCACGGGGGCGACGCCTCGAGCTTTATCGGTAGAAGGGGTTGATTTAGAAAATATTTTTGCCGTCACTCGCCTTGAAGCGGCTAAGGCCATTCGTACAGCTTGTGAAAAGGGATCTGTGAGCAAAGCAGTGGTTATTGGCGGTGGTTTCATTGGCCTTGAGTGTGCTGTTTCATTAGCTGAGATGTGGGGAGTTGAAACCAGCGTTGTGGAAATGGAAGAAAGCCTTTTGCCGGCGGCGCTTTCCCCTACTTTAGGCATGATGGCAATGAAAGATTGTGTGGATAATGGCGTCACCGTGTATACGAGCGAGAAAGTTTTACGTTTTGAGGGTGAAAACAATAAAGTTTGCCGTGTTGTCACCGATAAACGTACCTTAGAGGCGCAACTTGTTATTGTAGCTGCGGGCTTTATCCCCAATGGAGAGCTTGCTAAAGCTGCAGGCCTTGGCGTTTCACCCACTGGTGCTATTGAAGTAAATACGCATATGCAAACCTTGGATCCGGATATTTATGCCGGCGGTGATGCGGTGGCAGTGCGTAATTTAATAACCAATAAAATGGGTTACATCCCGCTTGGTTCTATGGCCAACAGGCAAGGGAGAGTCATTGGGACAAACCTTGCTGGCGGCAAAGCGCAGTTTAAGGGCTATGTGGGGTCTTGGGGCGTGAAGCTTTTTGGATTAAGCTTTTGCGGTGCTGGGCTGACTCTTTCGCAAGCGGAGAAGGCCGGTTTTGATGCTTTGGCGGTGAACGTAGAGCAGCTAGACAGGGCGCACTTTTATCCTGAAAAAAACATGATGAGCCTTGAGTTAGTGGTAGATAAAGCCAGCCAGCAAGTGTTGGGCATTCAAGGAGCGTGCCCTGCGGCAGACGCATTGAAAGCACGGATAGACGCTGTGGCAGCGGCTTTGCAGATGGGCAAGCCTACAGTGGAAGACATTTCCAATTTAGAAATTTTGTATACGCCGCCTATGGCTTCAGCCATGGATGTGGTTAATGTGGTAGCCAATGTGGCAGACAATGCTCTAAGTGGGCGCTTTACTCCTTTAAGCCCACAAGATTTTGCTACGCTATGGCATGAAAAAGCGGAAAATGGCGCTTATTTCATGGATGCACGCCCCAAAGCGGCTGGACAAGCCATACAAAGTAAGGCACCGGACTGGCACAGTATGCCACTAGAAGAAATACAAGCGCGCATACAAGAAGTCCCCAAGGATGCACCCATTGTGCTCACCTGCAATACTGGTTTAAGGGCTTATGATGTTAATCTTATTTTAAAAAAGAATGGCTTTAAAAATGTAAAAAATAGCATGGGCGGCATGCAAGCTGCAAGCAAACAAGGCTTTGATCCCCTCAAAAACGAGGCAAAATCATAAAATCGCAGCCATGGCATACATGCCCCATAGGAGACGCTTTATGAAAAAATTTATCTTAGTATTTTTCTGCACTATGCTGTATTTTTTGCCTTTGTACGCTCGTGCAGCAGAAGAAAGCCCAAGCAACAGCAATAAAGCAAAGCTTTCCATCGAAAGGAACATCCAACAGGTCGTTGTGAATAAGGCAACGTTTTTTGAGCGCACCAAGGGCAGATGGATGTTACAGGGCAAAGACAGCCCCGTAAGTCTCATTGTTATGGACGGTAAGGGAAACTTTAGCCAATACACACCAGTGGGTGCACTCAAAATGAAGGGGTATTTGGACTATCAACAAGAAAACGATAAGGGCACCTACATAATGTACAGTCTTGATGAAAAACTTGTTGATAGTTTTCTTATAGAGAATGATAATACAGTTCAACTTGGCGAAGAAAGCGTTTTGACCTATATTCGGCACGTTGAATAATTTTTAGACTGCGTGTGGTTATTTTATTTTCAAGTTAGGTGAGGGCAAGGTGGGGGCTGTTCCCCTTCCTTGCATCCCGCCTCTCCGCTATGTACCCTTACCGCTGTTACCTGTCCTTTTGGGGCTATTTATTACACAGTAGTAAATTCCCCTACAATCTTACATCCTAAGCCAAGCCTTACAAAAGTCCCAAGAAATACTCTACATCTCCTCCTTACACCGTGGGCTTTTCCACACTCACTAAAAAAACAGGATTTTGCGGCACAAAACGCATATCAGCCTGCCTCTCATTGACCATGCCCAAAGCCCTGCCTTCACTCACATGTACTTGCAACACTCGTACGGGCCACTTTTTTTGCTGAAAATACCTCTGCACGGCCTGCAATGTGCCCAAAAGTACGGCAGAAATCACCATCCTCCCGCCCTTATCAAGCGCTGCACACAAAGCGTCAAGTACACTTTCGGCCTTATCATGACTTAAACCGCCGCCCACAAAAATCCTTTGTGGCACCGGCAAAGTGGTTGTATTTACGCCATGCGGCACATTACAAAGTACCGCATCCACGGTGAATGCCCCCATGCGGCTACGATTTTCTTTTATATCCTGCAAGCGTGAGGGGTTGCGTTCTAAAGCCACTACATGCTTTGCCAAGGCCGCCGCTTCAAAGGCCACAGCACCGCTGCCAGCTCCCACATCCCACACCACATGTTCTTTTTGTAAGGCTAACAATGATAAGGCCACGGCACGCACTTCGGCCTTGGTGATAAGACCGCCATCTCGTAGCAATATTTCTTCGGGCAAACCAAGATAAGGGCCGATTGTCGACGACGGCACAATAAGTACAGTCAAAGGCTGCCCTCCCTCGTAATGCAGGGCATCTTCAAGGCTTAGACTTGAAAATTTCTCTTCGGCACTGGCATATTTCTCTAGAATATGCAGAGTGCAATCATGGGCACCACGCTCCATAAGAAGCTGTGCCAAAATTGCCGGTGTGGAATGCACATCAGTAAGCACACATACCGGCTTGCCGTGCATGAGCGCAGAAAAAAGCGTATGAGTGGCGTCCTTACGCCCATGTAAAGAAATGTTCACCACCTCATGCCAAGGTAGGGCCAGCAAGGCGCACAGCCTTTGTAAAATACTTATGCCGGCGTGAATGCATAACTTTTCATGCCCTAAATGCCGCGCGAGGGTTGCCCCAATACCAAAATAAAGGGGATCACCTTCTGCTAAAACAAGAACATGTTGCCCCTGCGCTTGGCTTTGCTCAAGATAGTCCAAGCTTTCGTTCAAATGAGCCCCAAGAGAATGCAGTTCCTGCCCCTTGGAAGGAAAAGCTTCTAACATGCTCGATAGCTTTTCTAACAGCGCCTTTCCACCAGCAATAATAGAGGCAGCGTGTACAAGCTCTTTTTCCTCGCGGCTTAAAATCTGCCCATAAAGAGGAAGAATATGTATGGGATTTTCTATTTGCATATTTTTTCCATTTTGAGTGTATTTTTTTGGGGAGGGGAAAGGAAAGCTTTTGCTAGCGCCAAAAAGTTTTCCTCTCCCTTCCCCTCTCCTTTCAAAACGCGCCATTGTTATGTCTATGAGAAATAGGCAGGTAATACAAACACTACATATGGTTGCGGCAAAACATATCATTATAAAAAACAAGACATTGCCGCATTTAAAGTTTTTTGAAGGGGGTTCTGTAGGGAAGCTTTTGTTCACAAAAGTTTCCCTACAGAAAATTTCCTAAAAACACCACTATTTAATACTCTCAGCCCATGCAAGCTCATATCCATCAAGATGGAAAACATACACCCGCACCGAACGCCCTGCAAAAGCACAGGCCACGTCAGCGGCTTTTTGCGTGATACTCTTGATGACACGCTCCTTGGCGGCATGCGCCAAAATATACTCTAAGGCGTGACTTGCCGTCACACACTGCGTTATTTCCGGAATATCTGCTCCTGCTTCGGCACACCATGTTTGCAATAAAGTAAAATCTAGCTCTGCATGACGGGCATGGGTATATTTATGTCCTTGTGCCAACTTCACCAATTTGCCAAAAAAGCATCCCCACACCAATTTTTCAAAGGGGTATTTACCGGCATGATACAATGAAAAATGCGCAAAGTCAGCAGCTTGAATGGCTGACTGGAGTGATACTTGTGGGTATTTATTAAGCAACAAGCGCTCGGAACGCCGCCCTGTAGAAAGGCATAGGGTGCGACACCCCGTAGCCTGTGCCACATTGAACCCCTGCAGAATAGTTGCCTTCCACGCACTATGGCTGTACGGCCTCACGGTGCCTTGCGTGCCTAAAATGGAAATACCGCCCACAATGCCAAGACGAGGATTAAAGGTATGTTGTGCAATGGCTTCCCCATGCGGTACGCTGACAACAACACTTACCCCGTTAACATATTGATATTTTTGCATGAGCATGCGTAAACCAGTAGTAATCTGACGCCGCGGGGCAGGGTTTATGGCTGCCATACCCACGGGCAAGGGAAGGCCCGGTAATGTCACACGTCCCACGCCTTGCCCACCTTCAATGTGTATGTCCGGTTGCTCTGGCACAAGAGTCACGGTGGCCTGAATATGCGCTCCGTGGGTAGCATCGGGGTCATCACCACCATCTTTAATGACATAGGCTGTGGCAATACTTGCACCAAGGCGTTGCACCTCAGCGATAGGAATACGCAAAAGGGGCAGACCTAGATGTATTTCTTCCCCCCCCTGCTCAGGTGGAGGGACTGGCACATGTTGTACAAACGTATTGACCGATTCTTCGCCCTTACCATCATGCAGCAAAATTTCCAGTGCAGCCATACTTGCCGCAGTGGCGGCGCTGCCCGTGGTAAAGCCCTCACGCAGCTTTTTGTGTGTCTTGTTCGTCATCATAATCCACTGCGCACAACTGCAACATTTTATTTACATAAGCCTTATGATTATCAAGGTAAAAAACTAGCGCAGAAGCAAAATTACGTCCTACAATGCCGTCTACAAACATCTGGCTTACATCATGCTCCCTAAGCAAAACCAGTTGCATAAGGCCAAAGGCTTGACGTTCATCGGAGTTCATTTTTTTGATGCTATATTTACACACCTCGTGCGAACGTGGGCGATAATACCAAAAATACATCAAATCCAGAGCGTTAATAATGGCTTCCGCACGCAATTCTTGATTTTTATCTGCCATGCGCTCAAAAAAGATATTAGGATTTTTCAAAATACTGTGGATATCCTCTTCGGGAAAGGCCAAATCAAGGCGCACATAAGAAAAGAACAAATTGCGCAGCTTTGTTTCATAATCCCAGTGACGCATACGGGTCAAATTCTTTTGATCGGCATAACCTTCAATGATAGCTGCCACTGTATCTGAGGCCAGCTTTGATAAAATGGCTGACATATTTTGCACCAAGGCATCAGGATTTTCCATGTCCACCACATAGATTAAAAAATCAAGGAAGAGCTCATTAAAAAGCAAAGCCACTGGCAAGGCCAAAGCCGAGCGGAAAAGATTGCCAATGATGGCTTCTTTAGGGAAGCCACGGATGACATTGTGCCACGAAATGTACAGGCCATTGACCACAGACATGACAGCATAAACCAACACAGGATTGGTAATAACCGTCAGATTAAGTGTTTCTTGCAAAAGCCAAAGGCGCACAAAAAGCTCTAAAAGCGGAACAGAAAAGCCCGTATAAAGTAAAGAATCACACAACCGTGACCAGCTTACGTAATCATTCCAGCGCAATAAAGTATAGCGGTGGAAGCCCGTGCCAGCCACCACAGCCTGAATAATATTGCGCACACCAGTAATCCCAAACCAAATAACGGGGCCAAACCAAGCCAGCACCCACCACGTTTGTGTATAATGGAAGGCAATGGCTGCGGGAATAAAACCCATAATGACCTTGAGCGCATTCTTTAAGGTAGTATTCAAATAACGCCAGGACTGAGTAGATTCTTGCGTTGTCGCAAAGGAGCTTTGCTTGCGAGGTAAACTCAAAAGCCGTACGTTACTCCCCTCTTCAAATTTTGCCGTGGCAGAGTGCGTCAACCACTCTTTTTCTCTAGTATATCCATAGTATAAACAAAATGGCAAAGCACGGATAATGCGCATATGCAAGGATTTTTGTGGCAAAAGCACCATGGGGGTATAGCGTACGTTAAACTGCAAAGAAATGGTGTAAGGCACACAGCCCTTACTACCTTGTTTAGCAAGATTTTTTTGTGCCCGAGAAGGAAGAGTGTCTGGAAAAACAAGCCCCATCACATTACTTAAGCCTGCACGGTCAGCAGTATTGGTTCCCATGCGTGAACGAAGATTGCTCGCTACATAATAGTTGCGTAAGGAAGTTAAGTTACATAATATTTCTCGCAAAACTCTCAATCGTTTCTCATGAAATGAAAGGCTTTCAATCTCACTTGCTTGCAGTGCCTCACGAGCTTTGAGCATGTTCAAAACAATGCTTTTAAGCTGTGGTATGGAACCGGTATTTAAGGCCCTTTGTAAAGTATTAATTTCTTCAATACAGTCAAAGCGTCCCGCATCCCAGTCTCGCAAATTAAATATATCTAAATGCGTTATCAACCCTTGGCATTGCCATAAGAGCGTCAAAACGCCTTCGCAGGTTAAACCGGCAATATTGAGAGTTATAAAACCAGACGATTGCAACGAGGTAAGCCAATCAAGCAAGGACAGAGGTGTCAAACGCAACAGCTCAGGTTTATTGGCATCCTGCTTAATCATCAACGCTCTTTCCAATTCGAAATTAGCTTGACGACTTACATAAATATCATAAATGTATTCTTCGCTCATGCCATCAAGCACTTCTTTTTGTGCTTGTAAAAGCGCAAGAGTTTCATGATCTGGTGTAGCAGGAGACCTTAGTAGAGTTTTCGCTTGTTGGTGCAAAGCTTCACGCCTTTCTGTCACCATTGGCAAAACTTGTTTATAGATAAAACCTGCCAAATGCGTATGCGAAGCTTGGCCAGCACCCACAAAGGCTTTAAAGGCATCTACACTTAAAAGCGGCATAGTTTGTGTAAGGCCAATACTGGCGGCAAATTTTTGAGAGTGTGTTTCGTTCCACGCATCAAGCACCGCAAAAACACCCATCTGCCGCCACTCAGAAGCTTTTTTCCCAAGGCGCATAAGATGCTGCATGGGCGCCTCATCCAAAAACTCCAAAAATTTTGTGGTATTCCCAGAAAACCTTGGCGTCCACACAAATTGCACATGTTTGCGCCCAAAGGGCAAGGAAAATTCAATGCCTATGCGCACATCCATGTCAATAATGGCGGCAGCTTTAAGAATTTCTGCAGCGGCAGCTTTATTAATATAATTATAATAAATGATTGTAAGGTAACGAATGCCTTTAAGCCAAGCATCCATTATAAGATGTGTGGGGCTTTTGCGTCCCTTAGTATTGGAGTCGTGCCCATGGTGGTCAAAGGCTAGCTGGCTCCACTCTTCGGGCATTTCGACCAGCCCATAATCTTGCAAAAGGCGCCGTATGGTGTGTGGTTTTCCCTGAGAAGCTTTATGGAAATCATTAGCAAGGCATAATTGCGTCTGAATATCTCCATGAGAACGCACTAAGGCCTTCATTATTTCCACAAGTACACGAGCGGTATTACGCCTAAAATCTGTTTTTGCGCTGTTTAAGACTTCGTCGTAAAGCGTGCGTAAAGCTTGTAAACGATAACTACTTCCGCTGCCTTCCGTATCTCCCAAGAGACGAATCATAGCATGAGCTACCCGCAAAGGGCGTGACAGCGCTAAAGTTTTTATACCGTGAGGATGTAAGCTGACATTGAGCATCTCTTCGGCATTAAGTTCTTCTTTTTGCTTAATGAGTACCTTATTAATAAAAGCAAGCAATTCATGGTCGCGTCTGTCAAAGCAAAATTTATTTTTTAACATAGCTCATCACCAATGAAGAAAAAGATTTTAACTTACAAAACCATAACGAAATGTTAGAAAACTTCCTTAAAATATCAAAATGCAGTGAAAAAGACTTTTTATTATGCTTACGCTAACGCTTTTATATGCTGTGGGTCAAGCTTTATAAGAGGGTAACCCCACCAAAAAGGACAATATTTTAGTTTTCGCTATTACTTTATTGCAATATCAACCCCACAAGGCTCAACGTTTGGCAAAAAAGGCTCGCCCCTCTGCCACCATGTGTACAAGCCCCCCAATATCTGCCACAAGCCTCTGACTATCATTAATACGCACATTCAAGGCGCCTCCAGGCTGCTCCACCCAAAAAGATTTCTTCCCGCCATGAGCATAGAGCCAAAGCGCTAAAGCCAACGTCCCAGAACCACATGCATTTTCATAACATTCACTCAAAGGTGAGGCAATGCGCACCACAGGATGCGCCTCAAGATAGGTATAATCTCTAGAAACGCTTGCGCAAGAGGCTTTTTTATTAGTAAAATTCCACCAAATACAACCAAGAGCATGCGTGCTCTGTAAAGCAAATTTTTCACGCATGGCAGCCGCTTCTGCTTGCCAGTGTGCAACCGAAAAGGGATAGATTGTACTATCAATGAGCATATGACTTATACCATCCATATGCACAATCACCACCCCAGTCGCAAGCTCTTCCATAAGCGGCAAAGACTCAAAAGGTATGCGCAGTACCACTTCATAGCCTGCATGGGCAGGATTGTCCTTATGCACCTTAATAGTAAGCGGCTCTGCAAAACCGCCGCACAACACACTTCCTTGCCAGCTGCCGGTTTGTGTAACACCGGCTTTGAGTGCCATAACAAGCCCAAGTGACCGAGTTGCATTAACGCAAAACTCATTTCCCGCCATACCTAACACACCTTCGCTCACATCAATAAAGCCCACTTGTTCAGCGTGCAAATGATGCATAGCCATGGCCTCACTGGCCAAAACATGCTTTTGTGCCAATGGTAGGTGTAGCCCCTCTAATAGAACCGTCATATTTCCACTGGGATTAACTTTATAAAAAGGCAAATAATACATTTCATTACTCGCATATGCTAAATTTTTTTAAAAAATAAAAAACACCAAATAAATCTATTGCGTATTTCGGAAAAATCCTATACTACTTTATCAGTAATGCGTAAAGCATTCGAAGGTTCCCAGAAATTTTTAACACCAAGTTATGACAACACAAGGAGGTTTTATGTTGTTTTTACGTAACGTTATGGTACTTTTGCTCTTCACTTTGGCATTGCCAACTTTCGCAGACGCAAAAATGGTTTGTGGCAAAAAAATTAACAGCTTTGACTTCACCGTGGACTATTCCGGTTCCATGATGATGACCCACATTGTTAACGGTAGCCCTAAAATTGACGTGGCTAAAGTTGTTCTCCAACGCGTGAACGCTCTTATCCCTGCTCTTGATTACATCGGTGGCTTACACACTGTAGCCCCTGAAAGCACCGTTCTTGAAACCGGTCCTTGGGATCGCGCTGTTATGGCTAATGCCATTGAGCAACTTTCTAGCGATCACAAAATCTTCGGTCGCTTAACTCCTATGGGCGATGGCCTTATGGCTTATCAACCATGGATTGCTAGCATGGCTCGCAATGCTGCTATCATTCTCGTAACCGACGGTGGCAACAACCGCGGCATGGACGTAGTAGAAGTTATCCGTAACATCTATGCTACCCAACAAGGCGTTGTTGTTCACGTAATTTCTTTCGCTCAAACCTTGGAAGAAAAAGCCGTTATCCAACAAATTGCTGCTCTTAACCCAGCTACTATCGTAGCTGACGGTGGCAACCTTGCAGTGTGCGATAAAGACGTTGAAGAATTCGTTCGCAACGTATTCTGCTCCGAGCAAGAAGAAGTTCTTGTTCTTCGTGGCGTAAACTTCGCTTTTGACTCTGCTGTACTCGACGCAAAAGCTCAAAACACCTTGATTGCTGCTGCTAGCATCATCAAAGGCTATCCTAACAAGCGCGTAGTTCTCGAAGGCTGGACCGACTACATTGGTTCCAATGCTTACAACAAGGGTCTTTCCCAACGTCGTGCTAATGCTGTTAAAGCTTTCCTTGCCCGTCAAGGCATCTCTGCTAGCAGCATGTCCGCTATCGGCCGTGGCAAGAGCTACAAGTATGACAACAAGACCGAAGAAGGTCGTTACTTGAACCGTCGCGTAGAATTGTCCTTCCGCTAGGCCAAAACTACAAGCTACTGAAACTAGAATGAAATAATAGATTAAAGGTCAATTATGCAAAATTATTCAAAAGCCTTTATAAGCCTTAGTGTTTGCTTTGGCCTTTGGCTCGGACTTTCATTTGCTACTCCTTCAGTAGCACAGGCTGCAGAAGAGTCTTTCAAAGCTGTAGCCAAGTCTTTAGTACATCATGTTGCCCAGAATTTACTGCCTAAAGAGTCTAACAAGGCAGTACGTAAGGAAGGATCTGGATATGTTGCTTATTACAACAGTGTGAATCCTGCTGAATATACCACTGAAGTGCGTAAAACAGAAGGAAGTAATTTCGTCGGCATCGTTCGCTACAAACAGTTAGAGAATGTCTGCTACGGAAAGACTAAAGCAGAAGCTTTAAAAGCTCCCTGCAAAGTAAAAAGCTCCAGTAACATGACTGAAATTATCGCCTATGCTAACGGTCGTTGGATTTTCGAAGCCGGAAAATAGGGCAGATAATAGATAAATCATAGGGGTACAAAGTCTAACTTTGTACCCCTTTTTTTGTGCAAAAAAAGTGTCCTTACTCCACAAACTAAAACAAAGTATAATCAAAAATCATAAAAAAAGCACTCTTACAAAAAGCAAGAGTGCCCAGAAGCAAAAAGCAAAAGCTTAATACTAATCCGCTGCATCAGCGCCAGCATTAATAACAAACCCCTTTGATGCACCGGTACTAGAAGAAGTACCAGCCATTTTTGACAAGAATGTATCCTTCAAGTTTTTAATGTGGTTTGAGATATTTTCAAAATACGTCAAATGCATTTGCTCTTCTTCAATAATACGCTCAAAAAGCTTAGCACTTAAAATATCATTATTTTCTTTACACAGAACAATAAAAGCATTGTACGTATCAACAGCAGTTTCTTCTTCTTCTACGTTAAAATCATAAATTTCTTTAATCTTTTGGCCTTTAACAATATCACCGGCGGGTTTTGGCGTAGGCTCGCCACCAAGTTCCACAATTCGCTCGGCAAAAGCCTCTGCATGGCGCATTTCATCAATGGCAATCAGCTTCATGTTCGCAGCCAGCTGGCCATAGTCCTGATCATCCAATTTGTAATGCTGATTCATGTATTGGTGAATTGCCTGTAACTCCATAGCCCTAGCTTTATTTAAGGCATCAATAACATTTTTCTTTCTAGCAGCACGATCACTCATAATTATCCCCTTGTCACAAGCTCTACTTGTGTGGTTAAAGTTTTAAAGAATTAACTGTGCTTTAACTATAATGAATTCTTGTGCCATTGGACTAAAATGTCAAGTCTCTTTTTAAGCTGTTTCATACAAAGAAATTTTTGTCCATGCTCTATTAACCATTTAGGCACATAAACATAACTAGAAATTTTATAGCTTATGTGGTAAAAGCAAATGGTGATTTCGTCACAGAAATTCAGGTAAGGAACTTACATGTTAGCAATATTAGATTACGAAGCTGGTAATCAAACCAGTGTACTACGCGCTCTAAAACATCTTGGAATTGAAGCACAAATAACTTCAGATGCCAAAACATTATTAGATGCAGATGGAGTTATCTTTCCAGGAGTTGGAGCAGCAGGCCAAGCCATGCAACACCTTGAAAGTACAGGGTTAGCCGCTGTTCTTAAAGACTGTGTAGCACGCAATGTCCCAATACTTGGCATTTGTCTTGGCTGCCAAATTCTATTAGATTATAGTGAAGAAAACTCACAGAAAACTCTCGGAATTATGCAAGGTAAATGCCTTCGTTTTCCAGAAAATCTCACAGAAGAAGACGGCACTCCTGTACGCATCCCACACATGGGCTGGAATAGCCTTCAGCATAAAAACCCATGTGCCTTGCTAACCAACGTGCCTAACGATGCAGAATTTTACTTTGTGCACAGTTACTACGTGAAGCCAGAACCTTCTTATGTCATTACAACTACCTACTATGGCATGGAATTTTGCAGTATATATGGACGTGATGGACTTTGGGCTGTACAGTTTCATTTAGAAAAAAGTGGCGAACCAGGCTTACAAATTTTAAGAAACTTTTATACGTATTGCGTTGCAAACAAAGGCCAAAACCATGCTTAGTAAACGTGTCATCCCCTGCCTTGATGTACGTGACGGAAAGCTCACTAAGGGCATTAAATTTGAAGGAAATGTAGACATTGGCGACCCAGTCGAAACCGCTAAACGCTACTATGAACAAGGCGCTGATGAAATTGTTTTTTATGATATAACAGCATCTCATGAAAAAAGAGGCATTTTTCTAGATGTCGTATCGCGCGTAGCACAAGAAATTTTTATCCCCTTCAGTGTTGGCGGAGGCATTTCCAGCGTCGATGATATGCGGGCGGTGTTGCTTGCCGGAGCTGAAAAAATCTCCATCAATTCCGCTGCCGTTACTAACCCAAGCCTCATTAAACAAGGGGCACATGCCTTTGGTTCACAAGCCATTGTCGTAGGTATGGACGTAAAACAAGTGCAAGTAAGCGATTCCATTCCAAGTGGCTATGAAATTGTTATTCACGGCGGACGCAAGCACATGGGCATTGACGCACTTCAATGGGCTATACAATGCGAATCTCTCGGCGCCGGAGAATTATGTATAAACTCCATAGATGCCGACGGCATGCGTGATGGCTATGAACTAAACCTTACAAGTATGATTTGTAGTGCAGTAAACATTCCTGTAATTGCCTCTGGTGGCGCCGGTAGCCCCGAACACATGTACCAAGCCGTTAGCCACGGCAAAGCATCTGCCGCCCTCATCGCCTCCATCGTCCACTACGGACAATACACCATCATGCAGTGCAAAGAACATATGGCTGAACGTGGGGCTAAGGTACGCATGTGTATTAAATAATTTTTTTAAATTTATTTTTTTGGGGGAGGGGAACTTTTTTGAAAAAAAGTTCCCCTCCCCCAAACCCCCT
>CAYJHS010000022.1:0-17612 GCA_964369815.1 uncultured Desulfovibrionaceae bacterium | reverse complement strand
TTGGGTTCAGCTGATCAAGTAAATCTGGGTACATCAAATTGCCTTGCTTGTGCTTTTGCGTTGGTTTTATGCTCATTATTACAATCCTTCTCAACCAGTTTTTTTGCATTTGAAGCCTACTTCTGGTTAAGAAGTTTATAATAACTATTGGATGTTTTCAATATATTTCAGCGTAATATGTATTTTTTAAGGATGAATTATCTAGTTCCTGTATTAAATCTAGGTTGAACTGGGATTCCCCTTGCTTAACATAGTAAAGCCCTGAACAAGAAATTTTCAATAAAAAACATTGGTTAACAACGCTTAATTGCTTGCTGTCTGGTTGAACGAGACTACGCCTGCGAGATATACTTACCGCTTCTCCCAGGCTTCTACTAAAAAATCGCGTTCTACTGTTAGTTGGCCAATTTTTGCATGTAAGGCGTGAAGCTCTTTTTTGAGTGCCTTATCTTCAATGGCGATTTCACTCTTGAATACATTTGTGGCACTTTCTCGTAACTGCTTCTTTCATTAGGTTATTTGTGTTGCATGAACACCAAACTCAGCAGAAAGCTCGGCTATGGTCTTGCCTCCTGATAAAGCAGCTAAAGCAACTTTTGCCTTGAAAGCGGGACTGTGTTTTTTTCTTACGGACATCTTGTACTCCTTGTGTGTTTATACTCTAACACACCTGTCCAAATTTTGGGGAGCACCTCTATATTGCAAGTCTTTTGCCTGAATGCTTAGCAAGGCTATCCTAAAAAACTTGATGGTATAAATAAATTTTATCTTGGCGGTTTACTTCAACTCATATTTTGCCAAATATTTGCTTTTTAGCTTTGCATAGTAGTCTGTGCTTGGGTCAAGTTCAATGGCTTTTTCTAGGCTTTTAAGCGCTAAAGCACGTTCTTTACGACTCCATTGCACTTTAGCAATGATGTAGTATGGCCATGCGGTGCTGGGGTGAGTAGCAATGACACTATTCGCAATAGCCCTTGCTTCTTGGAATTTTTTCTCACGGCACAGGGCGAAAGCTTTTTTCTTTAGGAAAGGCTTGAGGAGGGTGTTTTTAAAGCGTGATTTTTTTGCACAATCAATAGAATAAATAATATTTAATAGCTTTAGGTAGTTGTTTATTTCAGATAATTTAACAATCTTAAATTTACTTCCAAATAATTGAGTAGCAGCGTCTTGTAATGAGCTAGTATCACTTAAGGAATAAAAAACATCGTCAATCGCCATATATTGAAATTTTTGGCGATTAAAAGTAACAAAAATTATGTAATCTGCTTTATTGCATTTTTCAAATAGTCTTTCAATTCTTCTATTTAACGTGTTATTAATGTTTTCAATATTAGTTTTAATGTCATATATTCCTTTACTTTTTTCTTGCGATGCAAATTTGTGCCAGTTGTAGTGTGCTAATACAAATTTGTTCTTTTTGTCGAGAGTATAGTAGCCAAATGTGCTATCTAAGTATTCATTAATACCATTTTGTTTTTTATCTTTGGCAAGTGCATTAATTTTTTTATAGCTTGATGTAAAAAATCTAACTCCTAGTCCATGAATTTTATCATTATAATTTTCAATTTTCCGGCAAGGACAGTGCGTACTTCCTTCATCAGGGTAGGCAAGAGAAACTCTTTTGTTTAGTAAAACAGAAGCAATTGAGTGTGGAGGGAAAAAACCACTATCAAAAGGAAGGCTTTCTTGTTGAACTTCTAGTAAATAATTTAACCGAAACTTTGTATCACAGCGAAAACCTGTAGATACTAAAACTATATTTCCAGTTGCTATCATTTTTTTAATTTTTTCTTCAGCCTTTCTTTGCAAATAGGTATTCAATGAAGAATGTTTCCTTATGAAATAAAAACTTAATTTATGTAGAATATTCATGAGATATACTTTGAGCAAAACATTTTAAAGTAAGATTATTTATTGAGCTTGATTTGAATTTTTTGTAGTAACTTTTCGTATCTAGGGTGATTTTCAAGAGAACAAGCTTTTTTTACTGTTCCCAGTGCAACCATGCGCTTATTTTGATGGCACTGTACTTTGGCTAAGATATAATACGCCCAAGCGATATTTGGATTGTTGGTAATAAAACTTTGGGCAATAACTTCTGCTTCTTGGAATTTTTTCTCACGGCACAGGACGAAAGCTTTTTTCTTGAGAAAAGGTTGGAGGAGGGTGTTTTTAAAGCACTGCAAGTGAGAAGGCTTCATAGGAGGAGAGTTTTGCGTTAGTAAACTATTGTTATCTTTTTGAACTTGATGTGTCTTTTCTGCCTGTGGATTGTTTTGCTTTGTTGTGGTATTGTTCCCTTCTTTTTGCTGTATATTTTGAGTGTGCATTTCTTGCACAAGGTCATTGTATTGTTTTTCTAATTTCTCAATACGTTGCGTTAAGTGTACGAATATAGGCAGAAATGATGCCACAAGATCATCGGTGGTAGGACTATCAAGGGAAACTAGCTCTTCTGGCATGGATTCGTCAAAAAGCACGCCGTCTTCTCGCCCTAAATATTCACGAGCAATGGCAGCGTTTTCTTCTCGGCACTCATCTAAAATAGCTTTGCGCTCCTCATGAGAAAAATAGGCATGGGTGTTTTTGGCGGGAGATTTTTCAAGAGCCAATAACATATTTACAACATGACAAAAATCTGTTGTAAAATTAAAGCCCAATTGTGCTCTGCGAAGGTCTGCTGTTAAATCCCAAGGCATGCTTCCAGTAACTTTTTTGGCTTTTGTTTGTATTTCTTTAAGGCGTTGTGCTCGTACTTTATCATCCATAATGTTTTGGCGCATTAAAGAAAGTCTAATACGCATATTGAGTGGAGAAAGTGAAGGGTTATTAAAAGTTTTTTGTAATTCAGGGATAAGTTTTTCAAGATTTATCCATTGTAAAAAATCATGAATTGCATTATTATGATATAAATTATTTTTTTCATAAACACGCACTAGTATATTTTCTTTTCCAAAAAGTTTTGCATAGCCATCAAGAAATTCCTTTTTAGGGCGTGCTTCTTTAGGTAGTTGTAACTTGACTGCTAATTCTTTGCTAAGTTGCGCAAATCCACTTTCAATAGCTTTATCTTGCCTGCGTAGATAGATAAGAACTTTTGTATTGTGCTTATGAAGAATATTATAAATAGGTTCTATGTTATTATTTTTTAAGAAATCTAATGCAACAAATCCCTCACATGAAATAATAATATTTTTTTCTGGTGATTGTTCTATAAAGGATTGTATTTTATTTATAACTCTTTCAATAGTATGTTTCTCGTTTGTCTTTATCCACGAAGCATTAAGAAGTGTGTATATTTCATTATAAATAAAAGCAAAATCTTTTTTTTGTAATATTTCTCTATTATATAAATCTTGTAAAGAGGTTTGAATAGCTGTAGTGCCTGTTTTATGTTCGCCAATATGTAAAAAAATATTTTTCATATAAATCCTTAAGTCATTATTTTCTAATTACAAAAAATATTATCAAAAGTTTCAATTGCTCTTAAAATTGCAGTATCCATGTCATAATACTTATAATCGCCAAGTCTCCCCAAAAAAGAGACATTACGTAGCGAAGCTGCTTCAGTTAAATATTGTGCGTAGATAGCATAGTTTTCTTCAGATGCTATGGGGTAGTAACGTTCATTTTTTCCTAACTCAAAAAACTCAGAATATTCTTTTGCAATCACTGTTTTAGGTGTTTTATGATTAAGGTAATATTTATACTCATGAATTCTTGTAAAATCATAGTTACAAGGGTAATTTATTACGGCATTAGATTGATAAAACTCACAGTCATGTGTCTCAAGTGTAAAATTGACACTACGATAAGGGAGTTTTCCAAATTTATAGTCAAAAAATTCGTCAATGGAACCGGTATAAAAAATGTGTTTGTAGTCTGATAATGTACTTTTCATGTGTGCAAAGTCAGAGTCAAGGCGAACTTCTATGTTTGGATGTTCGAGCATCTTTTCAATGGTTTTTGTATAACCATTAAGTGGGATACCTTGATATTTATCCTGAAAATATCTACTGTCTTGGCTAATATATACAGGAACACGAGCCATTACGGAACCATCAACACTTGTGGGAGCTGCACCCCATTGTTTTGTCGTGTAATGGAGAAAAACTTTTTCATAAATATAGTCTGCCAAAAATTTTAAGTCGGTATCATTTTGTTTTAAAAACTCTAAAATAGGAACCTTTGTATTATATTGAAATGCTTTAAGAAGTTTTTTCTCTAGTCTTCTCGCTAATGTAAAAGGTAACACATTAAAGAGTGTTTTGATATTAAAGGGAATTGTTGTTTCTATGCCGTCAATAAGTGCTACAACCTTGTGCATATATTGGTTAAAATCTGTAAATTGACGGATATAATTCCAAACTCTTTCATGGCTAGTGTGAAAGATGTGGGAACCATATTTATGGATAAAAATGCCATTGTCATCTTTATAGTCATAGCTATTGCCGCCAATGTGATTTTTCTTATCCAAAACAAGTACCTTTTTATTAAGCTTTGCAGCTATTAGGTTTGCCATGGTAGTACCAGAAAATCCTGATCCTATAACAATATATTTATTTTTCATTATCGTCTCATATAATATTATAAATTTAGAGTATTATTTTAAATAAGATAAAAATTCATAGTATTTATTTTTTTCATAAAAATAATTTTCAGTTTTATTGTAAATATTAAATTCAAAGAAATAATGATTTTTAATTTTTTCAATTAACTTTTTAGATACTTCATTAGGGTAAATTTTAAATTTATAGATGCTTGCAGCAATAAAGTAGTTTATAAAATCTTGCTCATATTTATAGAATATTGATAACTTCAATAAATAATTTTTAATTTCTTGTAATGAAAATGCAAAGTCTTCTGGATTTTTAACACTATTCACTGTAATTGAATTACTAAGGTTTGTGTAGTATTTTATAAGAATTTCATCAGTATAAGTAATTTTTTGAGATAAAAGAATAGATAGCAAAACAAAAAAAGAATCATTAGTTGATTTAAGATTTAAGAAGCAAAGATTGTTTTCTAGAATAAATTGCTTTTTATACATTTTATCCCATGGGTATGTAGCAAATACTGTAAAAATATTATTTTTAATATCTTGTGGTGAAAAAATAGTCTTGTTAGGTAAAAATTGTTTTTTTATAGTATGATGATTAAAGCATGTTTTGTGTGTATTACTGTCATAACTTTCAGATCCACAAATACAAATATCACTTTTTGTATTTCCAATTTTTGTAACCATCTTTTCTATCATATCTGGCATGAAGTAATCATCAGCATCAAGAAACATAATGTATTTTCCTTTTGCTTTTTGTAGCCCTATATTACGCGCTTCACCTGCTCCTGTATTTTTCGTATTTATCATTTTGATATTTTGAAATGATTGTGTGTAGCTTTTGATAATTTCAGCTGTATCATCTGTTGAACCGTCATTCACATATATTAATTCTACATTCTCATATGTTTGAGAAATTAAGCTTTCAATACTCCGATTGATATATTGGCTTGCATTATAAGCAGGAGTGACAATTGATACTAGCGGTAAATTTTTTTGAGACAATTTTTTACATTTAAAGGGAAAATAATCACCAATAATTTTATCATACTCTTTTGGTTCCCATTTACATACTCCAGATGCAGAGGTAAATGTTAATTCTCCAAAGTAAATATCTCCATTATCTTGTCTATAAAAATCAACTCTAACGTGATTGAATCCTTTTGAAAGTTTTTCTGCTAAAAGGAGTAGCTTATGTAAATTTTCAGGCTTTGGGGGAGCATAGGAAGGCTTGGGATATGTATATACAAAATCAAGTTCGTTCCAATCTCTATCAAAGAAAATCATTTTTAATCCAGACTCTGAAAATCTGTCTGATAAAAATTGTATGAAATGGGCTTTGCCATTGAAACACCATATTTTGTAATCGTATAAATCTTCAGTATTGTTTTCCAAAAAAATTTCAATAATTATTCTTGGTTCAATTGTTTTGTAGTGTAGTTCTAAACCAAATTTAAAAGCGTAGTTTTCTGACATCCATTTGTCAATTTTTGTTTTTGCTGCTCCAATATCAAGGTTTTTTTTGTTTTTCACAACAATGTTATAGCCGCAACCATGTGTACATTTAATAACAAATTTTTCAGGTAACGTTTCAAAATTAATTTCATCAAAGCTACTATAAACACCTAGAATAGGAATTAAGTACTTATCCCCTATTGTATTACTTATGTAGTTTCTGACTAAAAATTTATCTGAAAAAATACTTTTTCGTATGTCATTTTCATATAGTTTAAGCCATTGTATTTTTTCATTAAAAGTTTTAGGGTTGTGTAAATTTAATTCTTTTTTAGTTTGTTGTTCATACCATTTTTTTAATTCTGCTTCATAGTGCAGATGGTTAAG
This sequence comes from uncultured Desulfovibrionaceae bacterium, assembly GCA_964369815.1. Taxonomy (GTDB): domain Bacteria; phylum Desulfobacterota; class Desulfovibrionia; order Desulfovibrionales; family Desulfovibrionaceae; genus CAYJAD01. Next base: position 11,209 of record CAYJHS010000022.1, on the reverse strand, counting down.
AGATTTATAAAAATTATAATCTTTTTTAACATTTGCTGATATTGCTTGTGGCTGTTGCACAATTTCAACAGGATTTTCGTCTAAATACTTTTTACGGTTTTCTAAAAATAATGAAGGATTTTCCACAAGCTCCAACATATGATTGTATGTTTTTTTTCCAACTTTTTCTTGTATTATTTCATTATCTTCAAATGATTTTTTGTATTCATTATACATGCGGTCAACAAAAATTTCTCGATACTGTTTGTCAATGCGTCTTAAGTTGAAGATATAATTTCCAAACTTTCTTTCAAAAAATATATTAATAAGTAAATTTTTAAGCTCTGTATTTTTTCTTAATATTTTTTCTATAAAGTAATATTCGTCACAAAAGCTAAAAACTTTTTCTTTGCTAAACACTGACGAATCAGGATTATCACGTCGCAATTTATAAAGCATATCAGGAATTATATACATTTTTTGTGTATACATGTAGATTTGAAACCAAAATCCATTATCTTGAAATGACGCCCCAGGTGTTTCGTTAAATAGTATATTATACTTGTCTAAAAAATTTTTTTTGTATATTCCATTCCAAATAACATTACTCATTTTGAACAAAATGTGATTTTCTCTAGGATTTAATGTCGTATTATTATGTTTATCTTCTAAGATGATGTTTTTATCGACAAAACTCCTCTCATTCTCTTCACCATAGAAAATTTGATAATTGCATTTAACAAAATCTACTTTTTCTTTCTCGACCGTTGAGTAAAGTCTATTATACATATCAAAGTCGATATAGTCATCGCTTTCTACAATACCAATGTACTCTCCATTTGCTGCATGCAAACCAACGTTCATGGTATGCCCATAGCCAGTATTTTTTTTATAAATGAGTTTTACTCTTTCGTCTAGTGCATTATATTCTTCCATAATGTCAATGGATTCTTTGTCTGTTGAACCATCATTAAGAATAATAATTTCTATTTCAGGCAATGTTTGATATATAATACTGTCAAAACATTCCATGAGGTATTGTGCATTATTATAGACAGGTACAAGTATAGAGACCTTAGGTCTTCGATTTTTTTGTGCTCTGGCGAGGATGTCGTTTTTTTCGTATAAAGATGATAGCTCATTGTATCTACCAATTTTTATATCAAACCAACGGGCAGGAAGGTGTCCTTTAGTAAATCCTTCATAAATAAAGTGTTCTGCAGGGTTTTCCGATATTTTATATTGCTTTTTGTAAAAATCTTCGTCAAAAAATCTTGTATTTTTTATAAAATTTTCTAGTATTAAGTCTGTTGTTTTGCAATTTTCTTCGACATCAAGTAGTGAAAATGGTAAATAAACCAATAGGTAACTTTTTGGAGCATCATTCATTATGACTTTTATTTCAACATCATAATCTGTTTTTTCAAGTATTCTTTCTATACATTTTTCAGCATAATCAAGATTGTTAAAAATCGGTATTTCTAACAAAATACAGTTGTCGTTGTGAGTGCTTTTTGGTGTAATTTTTTTTATTTTTTTTATGTTGTAGTTGTAACTTTGAGCAAGTTCAGTATTCTTTAATGTTAGAAATTTGTATAATGATATTGCTTTTTTATGTTTGTTGTTTTTGTATGCAACAAAGGCTTCGTGTAATATTCGAAAATTTTTTTTCATTCTAGAACCTATAAATATGTCATGTTGTACTATATTAACTAGATGCGTTATTTTTTTTATTAATTAAGATGTCATTTCTATATGTATTGTGTTCCTTAATCATGTCACTATGCTTTTTATAAAAATTATACATTGTTTTTATTTCTGCATACATATTTCTTATTTTAACAATTTTATTTTTTAATTTTTTAATTTTTTTTGTTTTATCTGAAATTTTTTTGTCATATTTTTGTAGTTGCATTTTATTTTGCAACAATACATTGTTTGCAATGCTAAGTTTATTTCTGACTTCTAAAAGCTCTCTTCTCTGAGATCCTGTATTATTTTTTTGCGTAGTATTTTTTAAAATACTATTGTTTATTTGTTGACATGTGTTGTCTAGTGCTTTTTTGATTTTATCTTGATCCTTACTACTTATGGTCCCATCATCGGGTAGCAATGCAGATAATGCTTCCGCTTGCACAAACTCTTTCATATCTATCAAGCGGAAAATCCACCATTTAAGGCGATATCCTTGAGGATCTGTCATATAGGCTAAACGAGCAAGCTCCGTGCAGGTGCGTAAGTCTTTTTCCTGCAGATGTTTTGCCACAGTGATATAGGCATTAGCTTTAACGAAAGAGGTGGTGCTCACATTTTTTACCAGCGCTTTAACAGCTTCAATGCCATCTTTTTCATAGGCAGCAATTACCTTAGTAAATTCTTTGCCGCCAAAGGCTTCTGGGGAGGTGTTTTTTGTAAAGAAAAGAAGGGTAGGCAAAAGTCTAAAGGGAGCTGTAAGCAGAGACTTTTTTAACTGCATAATCGTAAAGCCAATTCGCGCGTGCATAGTGTTGTTTGTTTCTGCTTTACGCACTGATTTATAGGCGTTTACAAGTGCAGTGAGACGTATATTTTCTATTTGCAGTTGTAAATCTGCTAGATGAGAGCTTGCGCTGGTAGGCCTCTTTTCTGCCTCTTTAAGCTTATAGTAGTACCTTTCTAGTTCCTCTTGAACAATATGCAACTGTTCAAAGAGCATTTCGTTTTCTTCCGTGAGCTCTTGGATTTGTGCAGCGTTGTCGCTCTTTGATTCATCAGTCTGCGTGTCTATACAGTCTTGTGTGTCAAGTTCATGCTCTTGAACTGTTTTTTCTTGCATGTGTATATTATCCTATAATCCATTCTACGAACTTAGAAAGTTTGGTGGCATGTTTTAAAGTTTTATGTCGTGCTGTATCTATTATTAATCATAGAAAATATTATGCCACTCGCTGTCGTTAAAGTGGAGCTACGTCACCAAACATTATGAGCATGTAAGAGGCATTCCTAGATAAAATAGGGCAAGCTATTTTTCATAGCTTATTAGGTACTTGATTGTCAATATTTATTGTTTGATATTTTTAGCTGCGCGCCACTTTTTGCTATTTATTCAAAATTCATAGGGGTATAAATCCACGAGTTGGGTATAACCGGTCATGGTTTACAATATGTAAGCTGAAGGGCACTCTAGAGTTTTTATCTGTACGTATATACTTCTGAGCAAATTATGAAAATAGAACATAGCCGTTATGTTCTAAGTTTTGCCGTGTTTACTTTGTGGTTTTTACGCATTGCTTTAAAATACTATATACTTAATTCATATTTTTTGCGTTAAAAGAATATATTCTTTTAAAAATGCAGTGAAAAATAAAGAATTTTGAGTAAGCACAGCAAGTCTCTCTTGAGTAAGCGGTGAGGATAATCCTAAAGCTTTACAAGCATAAATGTATTGAAATAAAGCATAAATATGATGTTCTTTATAAATAAAATTTTCTAAAGCTTTTTTTGTCGAGTGTTTTTTTAATACTAATTTATATTTATTAAAAAGTACATTAAGCATATTTAAGTTTTCAATTGTAGATTCGAAATCTTTTTTATTATATAATTTGTCTTCCATTATTGATGTTTCATTATTATGCCTGCAATTATATCCTACATATGAACACAAAATAATGCTATTAGCATGTGCATATATATTATACAAAAAAATTTCATCTGCATGAAAGTGTTTACCAAAGCATATATTATTTTGAATTAAGAAATCTTTTTTATAAAAATATCCTTGTGTTCCAAGATGATTTAAGTTTTCACATATATATTGGTCTTGTCTTACTTCGTCAGCGAGTATGGCGTCGGGTACTTGGCTGTTCAGAGCTTTTATTGGCCAATGAGTTTGCATGTTACATAGAAAAATATTTATGTGCGTATGTAGTGATAGCTTTTGAAAAGCGTGTTGGAAAAAATGAGGTTCTATCCAGTCTTTACCATCGATAAAGGTGATATATTCGCCCTGAGCTTTTTGTATTGCAAGGTTGCGTATTGTGCCAAGGTCACTATTCCATGGGGTTTGGAAAAGTCGAATACAGTTATGCTTTTTAGCGTATTCAAGGCATATTTTTAAAGTGTTATCGCTAGTAGAGTTGTCTTCTACTAAAATGATCTCAAAGTGCGCATCTTGAGTAAGAATACTATCAAGGCATTGAGCTAAAGTTTCGCCCGCATTAAATGCTGATACAATAACGGAAATGTCTACTTGTGTGGTTGGAGTTCTATCGACAAGCGTTATCAGTTCTTCTGCCGTTTTTACCCATGCATTGTCAGTATTCATCAAGTCTTCTTTAGGAAGAACTGGTTTGTAATTTGTGTGTTTAGCGTGCAACTCAGCAAAATGCTCCAATAGTGCTTTTAAAAAAGTCGGTGCCTTTGTAAGACTTTCCAATGCGTTGTTATCTATAGGAAAAACATTGCGCTTTAAACAAGAGTCCATATAAGGAAGAAGCAATGCAAAGCGATCTTGAACAAAGCTAGTACTTAGTTTTTCTACATATTCCTTGTCCTGTTTATTACTCAGTGTCATACCAAAAGCTTCTATGTCTTTTAATAAATGACAACGACCATGGACATGTTTGGGGGTAAGTTTTTGAGGGGCAATAGCAGAGGCTTCATGTGGTGCTACCACTTGAGTATATCCATGAAGCCCTGTAAAAAATACTTGTTTTGCAAAATAAAAGCTTTTTAGACTAAAGAGGACATCTTCCCATAGATATTGAGGACTTTGTATGCTATACGCATCAAAAAAATTTTTGCGATACACTTTAGCCCATTGCATCGCAAAGGGGACTTTATTCAGGCAAAACTCTTGAAAAACGTCTCGCCCTGTACGTAAGCCTTGTTGTACACGCCCCCACCACTTATGCTCATTATTAACAGAGCGAGCTTCGTAGTCAAAATGCACAATATCCACATCGGGCATATCCTCAAGGGTCTGCACACCTCGGTGTAAAAGTATAGGCTCAATATAGTCATCGCTATCGACAAAGGTCACATAGGGAGCACGGGCTTTTTCCATAGCAAAGTTTCTGCTATAGCCTTGTCCACGATTTTGCTCATTGGTGAAAACCTTGATACGAGCATCCTTATTGGCATAGTTGGCACAAACTTGGGCTGTGTGGTCAGTAGATGCGTCATCTACAAGCAATATTTCATAAGACATAAACGATTGTGTCAAAATAGCGTCAAGGCAGCGCCCTAGATGCTCCTCCTGATTATATACTGGAATGATAATAGAGATTAATGGTGTTTCATTCCTACTTTCTCCTTTATAAGGTACACTTCTCTCTGACTGAAAATCTCCCAAAAGATTATGCACTCCAGTGTCCTTCACTGCTTTACTAAAACATGAAAATAGTGTTTTTATAAAGAGAGGGGAATTGCGTACGAGCGCCATATCTTTTGTGGAAAAAGGAAGCTGTGGTGTATTTACTGAAAATGCAGCACACGCAGGTGCAAAAATATTATTAAAATTCCATATCATGTGCCCTTGTAGCTTTGTGACAATATTTGTATCTTTAGGTAGCATTGATGCAGTTTCCTGAAGAAAGTTAAAAAATTTACAGCATGAATGTATATGTAGCCAAGAGTAGCTTTTAGGGCGAATACTAGAATTTTTACTTAAAATATATGTATACTGCACTGTGCTACTACAAAGGCATATTGAAGCTTTATTTATAAAATCTACAAAAAAAGGATGATCTTGATGATAAATATAGGGTGGATAACAAATATTATGTTGTCTTAATGGTGTTAACCTATATATTTTTGCATGCGGTGCTGGATGAATTTTATGTTCACAATACAATTGCAAAAACTCTTGCTCATTTAATATTATATTAGGCAGTATTTTTTCAGTGCATGCAGTTCCATCATCATAAACAGTTTGAACGCTATATATAACAATGTCTGCATTATGCTCTTGTATTGCTTTTATACCATCTTTAAAAAATGTATCGCCTACTATATCGTCACTATCCACAAAAGTGATATATTGTCCACGTGCCTTTTCTATACCAATATTGCGGCAAATGCCTTGGCGGCAATTTTCTTGCATACGATAGAGACGTATTGCTTCATGTTTTTTGGCATAACTTTGCAAAGTTTCATAGCATCCATCGGTAGAAGCGTCATCAATAATGATAACTTCAATATCGTTCGTGACTTGTTTTAAAACAGCTGCTAAACAATTGTCCAAATAGTCTTTTCTATTATAATTGGGAATAACGACTGAAAGAATGGGAGTGACAGTGCTTGGAGTATCAGCATTAGCATAAGGTATACATACAGGTGAAGGCCAAGGTTCGTCTGCATCTTTTTGCCAATCCAAATGCTCTTTGGCTACACTTGGACGGGGTGTGGTGTTGTAATAAACAAGCTTTGCATAGTCCTGTAAAATTAGGTTTAAGACATTTGATGATGCATCTAGCGAATGGATAATATCCTCAGTGAATAGTTCGTCCATCGTGTTTTTGTTCATAGCATCTTGTATAACAGTGCAGAGATGGGCTCTGCCCCGTGTATATATTTGCGTTAGTATTCTTTGACATGCAATGGATTGAGTGTCTAACTTGTGGGAAGTAAAGAAAAACTCTAAAAATGTAACAAAGCGCACGAAGGATTTAAAGTATTTTGCATGGTCACAATCTGTGAAAAGTGAATCTGAGCTTTCGTGTTTATAGTAACCTATGTCATCGCAAATGACTGTTTTTGTAGAGTGATAAAAAGCTGCGACAGAAAAAACCATATCCTCATGTGTCTTCATAGTTCCATAAGAAATGTCTTTTTCTCGTAGCATCTCTACACGATATACCCTATTGACAGACCCATAACCACCAGCATTTTTAAGCGCAAATTGCTCTAGCGATTCTTTACCGCTAAATACCCCAGGGGTCACGCCCCAGCGTTCCATATGGTGTGGATTTTGACGGACAATAACCATATCAAAGGCCACAATATCCGCTTGTTCTTCCTGCATAATGCGTAGTGCCTTTTCAAGAAAGTGCGGTGCCATACAGTCGTCAGAATCCACAAAGGCCATAAATTCGCCCTTGGCCATACACATGCCGGAATTGCGAGCGTGGCCTGCCCCTTTATTTTCTGGCTGGCGCATGCTACGTACAATTTTAGGATACTGCCCTATATAACGTTGAATAATGTCCTGTGTACCGTCACTTGAGGCATCATCCACTACGATAATTTCCACATCTACCGCGGATTTTTGTAATAAAATACTATCAAGACACGCTGAAAGTGTTTTTTCATTGTTATAACAGAGAACTATGACAGAAACTTTATTGGGGATGGTTTGCGTATAAGCATAGGTAAGTTTAGGCATAAACTTTTCTAAAATATTGCTGGAAGGCGTAGACATGTTTTTAAAAATCCTTTCATGAAAGTAAAATTATGCCTGTTTACACTGCTTTTTACTGTGAAATTAATAGTTCTCGGTTGTAAAAATACTTAATCTTGGCAATTACGCGAAGCACAATCAAAAACTCAATATTCTATATTTAATATGTTATTGAATCTTTATTGTCAACTATAGTTGCTCAATCATTTTCGCATTCATATTACTTTCTTGAAGAAGCATAACAAATAAAGCTCTGCCTGGTTTTTGGGTGGGGCTTTTCTTTTGTCACAACAATTAATATGAGGAAATATACTACAATATCAGGCAGAAAACGTAAGGGAGCTAGCCAAAATGACTGGACACAAGAAAGGCCTTTTCCCCACCATTACTTTTCTGAAACTCAGATAAGCTCATAGCAGTGCAGTGAGGTAAATGATAATCATTACAGGTTAAGTCGCATTAAAAGAAGTTTTGTCGGATATAGATGCACGAAGCATCACATGCACGAAGCGCAAAAGGCTTGCTCGGTGGTTCGTTCAATAGCATGCTACAAGGCAGCTAGTGTGCTAACACTAACTACAACACCCATCAATATAATTGCACATGTTAAGCGGCTTACATGCTTTATCTTTCCTTCTTTTTTATGATATCTACTCCTCTTGCCCCGGGTATCATCATTCATAATTTATGGGATCTCATGCCATTATAGTCTATATACAAACAAAATGTTGTGATTAGCTTCACAAAAAATTACAAAAATAACTTCATATATGTGATGTGTGTCACAGAGTTCATGCTTTTTTTTGTTTATTCAACAATTGTAGGGAAAGAGTCTATGCTTCTTTCTTAAGTCGTGCCAAAATTACAATAAATAAGGAGTTATATATGTACTGCAATCAATGTGAACAAAGGGCTAAGGAAACAGCTTGTGAAAAGGCAGGTGTGTGCGGAAAAACAGCCCATACCGCTAAAATCCAAGACGAATTGGTCTATGCTTTACGTCTTTTGGCGCAAACAAGTTTAAAGGCTGATGCTAAGGGTTTAAGCGATATTCAGGTAGATACTTTTATTGCCAGAACGCTTTTCAAAACTCTGACCAATGTGAATTTCGACGATGCTGCTTTGCATAGTTGTCTTGAAGAATGTATTATTGTGCGTAAAAAAATAGCAGAAAAACTGGGTTGTACGCCGCAATTTACTGTCGAAGCTCTTAACAAAGCCTTGGAAGATGTGCAAAAAAATGCATGGGCAGTAAATGCCATGTCTAAAGATGTGAATATCAATTCGCTTATGCAAATAGTGCTTTACGGCACCAAGGGGGTGGCGGCCTATGCTGACCATGCCGCACTCCTCGGGCAGCACGATGCCAGCGTGTACACCTTTATTAAAAAAGCCTTGGCTGCAGGTTTGCCTGATAAACAAGGTCATGTGCAAGAACTGTCTTTGCAAGAGTGGTTAGACCTTGCCATGGAGTGCGGTCATGCCAACTTACGAGCCATGGAGATTTTGGAAAAAGGTAATACGGAGCACTTTGGGCATCCTGAACCTACGCAAGTACCGCTTGGGCATAAGAAAGGTAAGGCTATTGTCATTTCTGGGCATGATATACTTGATTTATATCATTTATTACAACAAACTGAAGGCAAGGGTATTAATATCTATACGCATGGAGAAATGCTCCCTGCTCATGGTTATCCTAAGCTTAAAGCTTTTGTGCATCTTGCAGGGCATTTTGGCACAGCGTGGCAAAATCAACATAAAGAAATGGCAGATTTTCCTGGTGCGGTGCTGTTTAGCACCAATTGTATTCAAAATCCAGGTTCCCACGGTGATAAAATCTTCACCACTGGCGCTGTGGGCTATCCTAATGTTGCACATTGTCCACAGGGGGATTTTTCTCAAGTTATTGAGAAAGCATTGAGCATGGAAGGATTTGCCGAAGATACAGGCCAAGGTCAGGTGACTGTGGGCTTTGGACGTAAAACTTTGCTTGATGCTGCACCGGCTGTGCTTGATGCCGTAAAAAGTGGTGCTTTGAAGCATATATTCCTTGTGGGCGGCTGTGATGGTGCAAAGCCCGGCAGAAACTACTATACAGAATTTGTGGAAAAAAGTCCTAAAGATACGCTGATTTTAACCCTTGCTTGCGGTAAATTTAGGTTTTTCGATAAGGACTTAGGTACGCTTGGGCCTTTCCCGCGCCTTCTGGATTTAGGGCAATGTAATGACGCCTATGCCGCCGTGCAGGTGGCACTGGCTTTGGCTGATGCCTTGGGCTGCTCGGTCAATGATTTGCCATTATCCTTAGTGCTGTCTTGGTATGAACAAAAGGCCGTATCTATTTTACTCACCTTACTGGCACTTGGCATTAAGAATGTGCGCCTTGGGCCTTCCTTGCCTTCATTTATTTCGGCAGATGTTTTGCAGGTGCTTGTAGAAAAATGGCAGATTCAGCCCATTACTACCGCAGAAGAAGACCTTGCTGTGCTTTTACAAGCAAAATAAAGTATGACATACTGTGTAGCAGGACATTTTCTGCTACACAGTATGTCATAGAGCATGAGCATGAAAAATACTAAAATACAAGTGCAACATATCCCCCTTTTCAAAGACCTATCGCCTCAGGAGTGTGAGCGTGTGTATTCGTGCTTACACCAAAGGGAGTTTAAAGCTAATAATTACCTTTTTGAAGAAGGCCAAGAGGCTCTTGGCATCTATATAGTGCTTGAAGGACATGTAAAGGTTATTCGCACCGCTGTAGACGGAAAGGAAGTCATACTTTTTCTTGTGCGTCCCGAGCATATAGTCGGCGAAGGTGCTGTTTTTCAAAAAAATACCCATCCTGCCACGGCAGTAGCCGTAAAAAAAGTGCGTACTCTTTTTCTCTCTGCGCCGCATTGTCATCTATTAGTACAAGAAATACCCGCGCTGGCCTCACGCTTGCTCGCTATTTTTGCAGCACGTCAGCGCATGTTCATGCACAAAATTGCCGCTCAGGGAGAGCGTAATGCTCTCACGCGTGTGGCAGGGTATATTTTACACAGAATAAGTATTGAAGAAGAGCATAACAGCATACAACTTGCTATTTCTCGAAATGATTTGGCAAACCTGTTAGGACTTGCCCGTGAGACCGTTTCACGCCAATTATCTCTGTTGGTGGAGTGCGGTGCCATAACTGTAGAAGGAAATAGCGTGTGCTTAGTGGACAAACAAAAATTGCAAGCCAACGCTCAAGGATATTATGAGAAGACACGATAGAGAAATGCCCAAAGAATTTGCTTATGAAGTTAGCGATAAGTGCCAATGGGCTGTGCTTAGTATGATAGATACAGAAAATATGCCTTATTGCATACCTATCACTATTGCTCGCCATGCAGATGTTTTATATTTTCACTGCGCCAAAGAAGGTAAAAAAATAGACGCCTTAAGGGCTTGCAATGTAGTGTGCCTTACTTGTGTGGGAGAAACTTTTCGCCCCTCGAATAAATTTACCACTGAGTACGAGTCTGCAATTATCAGGGGTAATGCACTTGAAGTGATGGATAAAACAGAAAAAATATACGCACTTGAATTATTATGTTTACGGCATACGCCTAGCAATATGCACGAATTTGAAGCAGCCATTGACAAAAGCCTTAATAGAACAGCAGTTTGGAAAATTGAAATATCAGAAATCACCGGAAAACGAAAAAAATACGGTAACGATGGAAAAGCAATGAAGTGTGGGAGAGTGGAATAGTGAGTAAAAAACACATTACAATTGATGAAGAAAAATGTATAGGCTGTGGGCTTTGTGCCAATACTTGCAAACAAAGTGCTCTAGAAATTATAGATGGCAAAGCAAAGTTAACT
>CAYJHS010000021.1:0-18475 GCA_964369815.1 uncultured Desulfovibrionaceae bacterium | reverse complement strand
CGCCTGAAATCATCTTTGGAAACAATCCTGATGCAGACGGTGCAAGTCATACAACGCATGATGATGCCTTTACCGACCACGGAAATGTTCCAGGAGCAGATAGCGTAAAAGAAGTACAAGGCACCTTTACAGCAGTGAAAGGCGATGGCGAAAGCACCATTACCATTAGCTTCGGTGGTGATTCCATTACACTTAACGACAGCAGCGTAGCCACAAATGGTATCTTTGGTAGTATTACAACAGAACATGGTCTCTTCACTGTTACCGGCTATAATGTTGCCACAGGTGAAGTAAGCTATAAGTTTGTACAAACAGAAGTTGCTGACCATGATGATAATATTGCCGATATATACAAGTTTGAAGTGAGCGTATCTGACGCTGACAGCGACAATTCTGCCGCTGATACAGCTACTGGCAATATTACTATCACCATTGAAGATGATGGGCCTAAAGCCAATGACGATACTGACAGCGGCACGGAAGGTGGCGGCGTTATTGCAGGTAACATCCTCACAGGTGTTGGCACCACTGAAGGTGCAGCTAATGCAGACTCCTTTGGCGCTGACGGTGGTTCTTTGACTTCTGTCACAAGCCCAAGTGGTTCTGGCTGGGCATCTACAGGGAGCTTGGCTGCTGGTAACCTTACCTTCACCCATCCAACCTATGGTGTTGTAACCTTTGATAAAGATGGTAACTATGAGTTTGCCCCTAGCCAAAACATGGGCGCAGGCGACCATATCTTAGAGTTTAACTACACCATCACAGATGCTGACGGCGATCCTTCTGACGCCAAGCTTACCATTACCGTAACCGGTGACAATGATACGCCGGAAATTGTAGTTAATAAGAGCGATTTAAGTGTAGAAGTTGATGACTCTAACCTACCCAAGGGTACAACTCCTGCTGGCTCTGATTCTGATAGCGGGCACATTGTATTCACCTCTAAAGAAACTATGGAAGGTGGCAAGATCACTATTGGTGATACAACCTTCACCGTGGTGAAAAATCCTGATAATACATACAGCTTGCAAGCCCCGCAAGGACAGGACTTTGTTATCAGCAATGCTGATGGCTATGGTGATCTTACTGTAAGTCCAACCCTTGACTTTAACCCTACTACAAGCGAGTTCACCTTAAACTATACTTACACACAAACAGGTAACTATACGCATGACAGTGATGTAAATAATGATCACAAACCTGATAATGATCATGACCAAACAGCAAGTGGTGCTGAAAGCTTTAATGTTGAAATTCAAGATGGTAACGAAACTGCTGGCTCTGAGAGCAAGCTTCAAGCCACCATCACTGTAGACATCAAAGATGATGGCCCCATTATCTTAAGTGATACTGATGGTGATGGTAAAACCGATGCCACAGTTAATGCGGGTGAAAAGACTGCAACTGCTCAAATTACCGTCAACTTTGGCGCTGACTTAGAAGGTTCAACCATAACCACAAACACAAGTGGCACCATGCTCGCAGGTGTTATTTATGAAAATGGTGCATGGCGTCCCCTTACATCAGCTGACAATATATTTGTTGATGATAAGATTGTGGTTAAAGTTGATGGCAATACCATGCAAGTTGGTGATTCAACCTATGTTTATGACCCAAGTACCGGTGAATGGGACATTACCTTCACATATGGTTCCGAAGGGCGTGAATATAATATCACCGCCACCGACGGCGATGGCGACTTTGTAAAACACACCCTCGTTGCTAAGAACGAAGATGACGTGCCACCGCCCCCAACTGAACCAGATGTGCATTCTACAGGTAGATTCATTGACAATATCTCTATAGTTGGTAATCAGAACCAAGTGAGCCACAGTGCTTCTTTTTCAGAACATGAATATACAGATGAAGAGTATGCAGAATGGTTACGTATCAATGGTTCTGATAGTATTACTACCTATGACAAGGACGGCTTCACCGTTAATGCAGGTATTGGCAATGACGTGGTACAGCTTGGTAAGTTTGATGATATCATTTATCTTGGTGACAGCCATGTAGAATCACAAGATGCCAGCAATGAAGCACAAGGAGAAGAAAGTGCGGCAACAGCGCTTAAAGACTTTATGCTTAATGCAGATGGCAGCCTTAAAGATGAAAGTTTAATCATTCAAGACGAAGTGAATGGATACTCACCATTCCAAAGCAATATTACCGCAGAAAGTAAGCCATATGTTGATATGGCCAGTGCCGGCGGCGGTGATGATACTGTTTACGGTGAGGGAGGAACAGACCTCATTCACGGCGGTAGCGGTAATGACCTGATCCACGGTGGTAGCGGTAATGACGGCCTGCGTGGCGGTACCGGCGATGATACTCTCTATGGCGGTAGCGGCAACGATATCCTCTTTGGTGGTGAAGGTGCTGATACCCTCTTTGGTGGTGAAGGCGATGATTTGATTTTTGCCAGCACCGGTGACATCATTGATGGCGGTAAGGGTAGTGATATCATTGACCTTACTGGTGTTAATATCAACGATGTGCTTTCCGTAGATGGCGGTGAAGATATGGACGCCCTGCTTGTAGGCACACAAGAGCTGAGTTCCATTAAAGATATGCTCAAAAGCGACGCTAACAACATCACTAACTCTGAAGTTATTATGGCTGGCGGAAGCCAAGATGAAGCACGTAAGTTATTAGATGACATTGAAGGGAACGGTGATAAGTTTGACGCCACTGGCTGGAATACTAGCGGTGAAACTGTCACAACAAAAGGCGGCGTTACTTATCAAGAGTACTCCAATAATGACAACAGCATAACCATTCTTGTGCAAACTAACTTACTCTAGTACGCCCTAAAACTCCTAACGAGCCCTCTTGGGAAACCAAGGGGGCTTTTTCACGCCTTTTGTGTAAACTGTATACAGTAATCAGTTTTTCAGATTCTACTATTTAATCTCTTTAATTGTGATAGAAAGGTCAAAAGACTTTTTATAAGCATTTGACTTTTGATATGTGTAAAGTTCTTCTATTAATTTTAGAGAATCGTATTTTCCCATTTTTTCAAGAACTGTTTTTATGGTATATATAGTTTCTGCATTAAGGTAAATTTTGTAATTTGTTATGCCATCTTTATTATCGTGTATTTCAATGGTTGGAAGACGTAATGGGCCAAATAAAATATCTTTGGGAAACCCTTCTATACTCAAATCATCACTGCCATAGACAACGTGTTTTATACCCAACTCTTTGCCAAGCTCACAAAATGTACTAAAATCTGAAAAACTCCCTGTAAACAAAATAGCATCATAGAGGTTTTTGTTATCATAATTTCTAAAAACTCTTTGAAGCGCATGCTTTTTTAATGGACTTTGATAGTTTATGCGATAGATAGTGCTTAAAGCATCGACTCTTTGCTCCATGCGCTCGATAGAAGTGGCAAAAATATCGCCATAACTGTCAGGGGTAGGCGCAAGCAGTAAGATATTTGCAAAATTATTTTTTTGCAAATCAACAACAATTGACTCCGTCCATTTTTCTAAGGGAGGAAAAAAGGTAATGAAATTTTCAGGTTGTAAGGATGGTAGCTTATCAGAAAAAACCGTTACGGAAGAAATTAAGGGCAAAGCTTGATACTGAGAAAGTGCACGCATGGAAGGAATATAGTCAGAATGAAAAGGCCCTATGGTAACAGCAATGTTTTTTTGCATGCATAGTTCTTGTATGGCACTATTATGTTCTGGAAGATTCGAGGCTTGCACGAAATAAAGTTTCACCTTTTTGCCTAAAATTCCCCCTTGTGCGTTAATATTATTAATGGCAAGTTCTAAACCCATAATATTATCTTTGACATGAGCCGAATGCTTATTTGCCACCACCCCTATATTAAAAGTTGGTGATTCTTCAACAGCTGCATTTCGTTCTTTTGCAAAAACTTTCCTGTTATCATGCTCTATAAAGGAACCAAAATTAAAAGCTCCCAAGGCCTGAAGAACAAAGAACATTAAAAGTATACTTAGCATTGCAATAATTGCATTCTTCATTTTTGTCACTCTTCTCGTATTCATTAAATATGTTGCTGCGTTATTGCTCTCCCTCGTACTTAGGAATGCACGCGTTGACGCAAGGTTAGAGCTTTAAAAGCTCCATTTTTATCCATTAATTGTTGATAATTGCCATGTTCAACCACCTTTCCCTTATCCAATACATAAATTCTGTCGGCATTGATAATAGTAGAAAGGCGATGTGCAATAACAATACGAGTCATACCAAGTAGTTCAATATTTTTCTTAATGATTTGTTGGGTTAAGCTATCTAACGCGCTTGTGGATTCATCCATAATCAATGCTACAGGATTACCTATAAGCGCCCTTGCTATTAGAATACGCTGTTGTTGACCGCCTGAAATATTATCAGGAGAAACATGCGTATATATTCCCATAGGCATGGATGCAACATCTTTATCAAAAGCGGCTAATTTCAAGGCATGGAATGCCTCATCCTTGGTGAAATTTGTACCAGCGGTGATGTTTTCTAAAATTGAACCTGTTATAATCTTACTATTTTGTAAAATAACACCCAGTTGCTTTCTGACAGCTCGCAAGTTTAGATGAGCCAAGTCCTGCCCTGAATAATAGATGGCACCACTCTCGCATTTTTCAAAACCTAGCAATAAACGAACGAGAGTGCTTTTGCCCGCACCTGACGAGCCCACAATAGCAATAAATTCCCCTGCTTTTGCACAAATAGACACATCATCAAGGATGAGAGGTTCGTCACGGTCATAGCGAAAATGTATATGGGATAATGCAATATCTCCGTCTAAAATGCCTGGGGAGTACTTGTCAGGCCCATCTTCAATTTCCGTTTCCAAAATTGGCATGATACGGTCAACCTCTGGTTTTATGGCTAATAGCGTCCAAATACCACCCGCTATTCCCATCACTCCTCCTTGGAAATTTTGAAAGGCAACCATAAAAGCAAGAAAAATAGGAAAGGCTAAATTCTCTTTTAAAAATCCTCCAGCCATTCCATAAAAAATTATAGAAATAAATAAAGGAAATACAGAGGTCAAAACCCCTTGATACGCCCCAAAGGTTGATATTTTATAACCTTCCTTGAGCATGCTTGCAAAGTCGTCCATAAAGCGTGATATGACTTGCTGTTCTGCACCGGCAGAGCGAATTTTAGCAACACCATCAATAAATTGCTTGGTAAGACCACCTACCTTGCCGCTTGCCACTGCTTGGCGTGCTAAAGGTTTTAGGTTAATTTTTGAAAGAAAGAAGAATGCTAAAGCATAAACAACAACCATACAAAGCCCAACCGTTGCTAATGATTGACTATAATAAAACATCATGGCAAGGTTTGATAAAGCAAATACTGAAGATAAAAATTGCTGCGAAATAACATTAAATACAGTCGATTGGATTTGTGTTCCACCTAAAATTCTTTGGGTCATATCGCCCACGTCACAAGTTTTGAGATTTGCTGTGGGAATGCGTAAAATATGATCATACACAGCAGTTTGAAAGCGTTCAAATTGCCTTGCATTGAAAGTGAGCATAATTATTCCAGACACAGTTTGCAAAAAGATTTGACAGAGTAATAGGACTATCAAAACTATGCTTAATTGAAATAATTCTGGCAAGTTAGCGGTAGGAATAATCTTGCCCGTTATATATGACGTAGCAAGTGGGGAAAGTAAGCTCAAAAAAGAGGCCACAAGTGCCGTAAGAATGATTACAGGCCAGATATTCTTTGAACTAGCAAAGATAAATTTCAATAACTTTTGCTTGGTTAACTTTCCTGCGGGGAAAAGTTCATAAATCATATACGCTACATCTTGTGTATCCTCAGCCATGCTTTTTGTGAAAGCTTTTTTCTTGTGCCCATCATAAAAGTCAATATATTGTGGACTATTAGAACTAGAAAAAACAAGGACTGCAGTATTACTTGTTTTTGAAATGGTTATAACAGGAACGGAGTCTTGTTTATAAAAATCAGATGTAAGAGTAACTTTTCTTACTCTCCATCCAATATGCTCACAAAACTTTTCTATACGCTCTTGCCCAGAGATATCTGCATCTAAGAGAATATCTTTATGTTTCTCAAAAGGGAGGCGGTATATTTTTGCAATTTCCTGCATTGCCAAATAAAAAGAGTCTACTTCATTAGCATCTTGCTCTTTTTTAACCAACTTAATAGAAGCAAGATTGCCTAGCTCTTCAATTTTGTGGCTCAATGATAATGCTGTCATGGCAGCATTATCTTTTTTAATATCTATTCTTTTTTGTACATTCTCTTTGTTTTCTTTAATATATTCAAAAGAGTAATTTGCGTCTGGATGGAGTTTCTTTCCAAATTGGAGTAAAAAAACATCTTCCCATTTTTTTTGTAAATGGGACATGTCTGGCACATTATCCTCGCATAAAATAGAATCTTCATATGCGATAAGTGCATAGATATACTCTTCATCGTTATAAATTAATTTTTTCGTAGGAATAAAATTATCATTACTTAAAAGAGTCATAACAAAAAAATGTGCACCCAACTTGCCATTTTCAATCTTTATTAAAAATAAATTTAATCCACCCTTAAGCACCTTCATGGGCGACGTTATCGTGTTTAGAGGAAGAATGGAGCTTGAAAGTAGCTTTATCTGCTGACAAGTCATGTTAGCCTCCTTCCTCTGATTGCATAAACTGTGCATAGTTTTTGCCCAAATTCATGAGCGCATCATGGCTTCCCCGTTCAATAATTTTACCATTTGATAGCATAATAATTTCATCACAATCGCGCACTGTGCTTAAACGATGCGCAATAATAATACATGCACATGCTCGCCGACGAATGGCCATATCAATTTTTTGCTCTGTAATTGGGTCTAAGGAACTTGTTGCTTCATCAAGAATTAATAAAGGGGTTCTACGGTATAAAGCTCTTGCCATTTCAATACGTTGTCTTTGACCTCCTGAGAAATTTGCCCCGCCTTCACTTATTGCAAGCTCTAAAAGGGGGCCGCGGGCATTTAAATCCTCGTCTATGGCAGCATCATGCATGGCTGTGTGTAGTTCTTTAACATCATATTTAGGAGCAAAAAGCGTTAAGTTTTCACTCATACTTCCAGAAAAAAGCATGATATTTTGATCCACACTACCCACTGCAGTATAGTATTGGCTTCTTGTATATTCTGAAATATTTTTTCCATTAAGTAATATTTCACCACTCCAAGGTTTTAATATGCCATTGGCAATCTTTGCAACGGTGGTTTTTCCTGATCCCGTACTGCCAACCACAGCAACCCTTTTGCCTGCTTCAACCTTGAGCGAAAAATTCTTTAATACTGGCTCACTCAGCCGACTATAACCAAAGGTTATATTTTTCATTTCAAAGTATGCTGCATCAGTATTTTTTTGCTCTTCATCATCTTTATTTTCTAAAGCAAAAATTGTTTCTTCGTCATATTTATATACGTCATTAATGCGTTCAATATCGGCCTTCATGGTTTGCAACAAACTGCTTGCTAATAAAAGAGATGTAAACGGCCCTGTAAAACTTGACATTAAGGTTTGAAATGCAAACATTCCGCCTAAGGTTAAATCTTCGCGTACAATTTCGTAAGCACCTAAGGACAGTATTAAAATACTCCCAACGCCTGTTAAAAAAGTGGGAAGCATATTAAAATAAGAAGAATAAATTTGAAACTTTAACTGTTTTTTATTTAATGAAGCTAATTGCCCGCTCCATTGTAAAAACATAGAATCTTCTCTACCAAGGGAACGTACAGTCTCCATCATATCTATCCCATTAGTGAGCGAGGATTGCATTTTTGTTTGAAGCATTAATACGCTTTGATTTAATACCTGCCGAACTTTATTAATAAAAACAAAAAATAAGACTTGGATTAATACAAAGGCTATGGCCACAACAGATAAAAGTGGGCTAAATTGAAACATGAGCACAAGGAAAAATCCGGCAGTAAAAAACTTAACGATATTATCTGCAAAAGTACCAAAGGCAGCATTGGCTACATTGGTGTTGAGAGATAGTCTATTTTGAATATCAGCGGTTGAGCGTTGTAAAAAAAAGTCCATAGGAAGGCGAAAAAGAAAGTTTAGCATCTCTAAGCTTTTATTTACAGCAAGTTGCAACTCGCCACGACGAAGGGCCAATTTTACAAGAAAACTTAAACATATTTGTAAAATAACAGTCAATGCAAAACATAATAACACGGGTACAAGCCATTGGGTTTTGCCAGGTAAGACCTCATCAACAAATATACGCATGAGAGTTGGCACTGTAATCCCGGGAATAACCAAGAGTAAACCACCCCAAACAATGGCGCTCATGATAGTTTTCATGCCTTGCAAAAAGGGAATCATGGCTTTAACAACATTAACAGGCTTACCGCCCTTGGCAAAGGCATTATTAGGCTCAAAACTCAGGGCAACACCAGTATAAGAACCTTCAAAAAGCTCTTTGTCCAGCATGCGTGGCCCCATGGCGGGATCGTTTATATAATAATACTTCCCATTGCGCGAACGCCCTTCGTATACGACGAAATGGTCGAAATCCCAAAATAAAATTGATGGCAGAGCTATTTTATCCAATTTTTCCAGAGGAATTTCAAAGCCACTAGCATTAAGACCATAGCTTCTTGCAGCTTTTACAATGAGGGAGGCCTTACTTCCATTGCGTGATACACCGCAATCAGAACGTAATTTTTCCAAAGGTTCATAACGTCCAAAATATGCCAAGACCATAGCCAAGGACGCAGCCCCACACTCAGTAGCTTCCATTTGCAATACAGTAGGAGTTTTCACCCTATAAGGATTTATAATACCAGATATTTTTGATAAAAAATTCATTCTTGGTTTTCCGGTGCTTTTTGTGGTTTACCTCGAACAATTTCTCTTATTATGGGCACAATATAAGAGGCAGGTGAGCGATATTTTGTATTTATCATAAGCTGGCCGAGCATACCACTTGTAATCTGAATGCCCGAATCGTTTTTACTGGTCCAATTATACTTTGTAGGAGATTTTTTATCAGGAATTAACTCCAGCACCACACGCACCATGGCATTTTTTCCAGCGATCATTTGGGTTAGGCTATTGTTCATTAACTCTGCTTGAATGGCCTCAAGGCTTATGGGATTTGAGCCTATTTCACGCACAATACAGCGCATCAAACCATAATCATTGGAAGAAACAGCAAAGGGAGAAAAAAATGCGCTCATGCCAGTATGTACTTTTTTGGCATCTTGAACAGATATAAATGACAATAAGTACAAGGACTCGTCCTGCATTGAATCCACAGTGGCGATTTTTTCACCAGCCTGCACAAAAGAATTTTCCTCTTTAAACACTTCACGCACCTTACCTGTAAAGGTAGATCGAATCCAATATGCCTCGCTATACACTTGCTCGGCTAGGCGTACTTCGTGAATTTTTGTATCAACTTGTTGTTTTAGGCTTAGTAGCCTCTCCTCTTTATCCCAAAGAATGCTATCACTTTCGTTTTCATTGTTCATATTCTGTATCAATGTGGATATTAAGGTACTTTCTGTTTGTAACCATTGATCGAGCGAGCGATAATAGTCAACCAATGTAGACGCTCTTAAGTCTTTGAGCTTTTTTTGTATTTGAGTAAGATCATTAGCTCTTTTTTTGCTTTTTTCATTTTCTGCAACAAGATAATCCAAAAGCTCTTTTTTCTTTGCTTTTATGTCAACGTTCTTTTCTATAACACTTTGAATTCCTTTAGCAAAGATATCTGTTTGAGTGCGTAAGGCAGCATATTCTGAGGTGATTTTTTGGAGATTGAAAAAACTTTCGGCATTGTAAATTTGCCCTACAATCTGACCAGAATGCACTTCTGAGCCGTTTTGCACATTGAGATGAGAAATAATTCCGCTTCCACCTGCAATGATTGGGCGGCTACCGTCAGTACGCATAATAAGACCCATGCCCGAAACACTTTCGACCATGCTCCCATAAAAGCCCCAAAAAATCATCACGACAAAAAACAAGGTAATTGCCGAAAATAATAACCACGTCCAACGTGATTTAACGCCAGACAACACATCATTGTTATGGTTAAGGTTACTCTTCTCTAAAGCTTTTTGGGAAAAGTTAATTTTAGTCTTGTTCATGCATCATGCCTCCAACACTAAAGGCAAAAGAGGTGAGAAGTAATTCCGCTCCTTCCTGCAATTATTGGGCGGCTGCCGTCAGAGCATACGATAAGACCCATGCCCGAAACGCTTTCGACCATGCTTCCATAAAAGCCCCAAAAAATCATCACGAAAAGAACAAGATAATTGTCAAGAATTAGAATCAAGTACAACGTGATTTAACACCAGACAACACATCATTTGTTATGATTAAAGCTACTCTTCTCTAACGTTTTTTGTGAAAGCTCATTTTAATCTTGTTCGCTTGTCATGCCTCCAACACTAAAGGCAAACATTACGACAAGCCATACTTAAAGCATTGCTTTAAGTTGCTTCAAAGTAAACGTATGCGTGCTTGAGTCTGCTGCTTCAAGAGTAATTTCATTGGCACCCATACCGGCAGCCTTTGCAATAAGTCTTTCAAAGTTTGCGTCATTGGCAGTAACGCCGCCTTTAAAATGCCCACCAACATCGCCTTCTCGTGATATGCTGACTTTAAAATATTGTTTTCCAGTACGTTCATTTGTAAAAAGAAAACCACTCAAGTCATTCATATATGTACCTTTACCACCGACAATACTGTCTAGTTCGTCATCATCTAACATTATTAATTCATTATCCATCTTGTATAACCTCATTTTTTAAAGATTAAAGCAAAACATATCTTGTTAAACTAAGGACTTGGCGCATAAACGAAGCAATAGGCCTTAGTACCAATTGTATGTGCCATACTCCTTTTAAGCACACTAAGTTCTTTGTTAATCAAGTTTAAGCCTGTTAATTTTATAATTTTTCTTTGAAACCCCTACGCAGTGCATTGTGAAGCGTCTCAATAAATTCTCGCTTTTCGTTTACTTCCTAAAGTAAGTATATGGCTAAAAATCACCTACAGATGTTTCTGACAAAATTTTTAATCCATGTATTTTCAAAGCAATGCACCGAGTACTGGTTGCAAACGCATTTAAACATATTTTTTTATAATGACAGTGCATACCTATATGGAATAGTAAAATGTTAACTTAGAAATGTCTAGATATCATTTTGCTAACAGCAGGTTCACTGCGTAGTTCCTTCCATTAAGTAGAGTATGCACTTTGACTGTAAAATTTCTACAGGCACACTATATTATACAATATCAATAAGTTGCAACAATGTGCAGCACCCATAAGGTTGTGGAATATCAAGAACATATTTCAATGGCAAACTCATATATCTTGCAAGAATAACTCTATTTACTCCGGCATGAGCCACTATGGCAATATTTTTTGTTGTATATGTTTGCAGATGCTTTGCAAGGGCAGTATGGACACGTGCATCAAGGTCTTCAAAAGACTCTCCCTGTTCAGGGCGAAAGCTGTGTATATAGGCTCCACGAGCTACATATTCTTCAGTATATTCTCTTTGTATTTCTGCAACACTGCGCCCCTCGAATATGCCTAAATGTATTTCTCTAAAATCTTTTTCCACAATTAAAGGAACCTGTGGCGGACAAAGTAAGGCAGCGCTTTCCTGACTTCGTTCAAGGTCTGAGCAAAGCACCGCATCAAGATTTTCTTGTATAAAAAAATCTTGTAATGCTTGCATCTGTTTTCGCCCTGTATGATTCAAAGGTAAATTTGTTTGTCCTACAAAAATTTTCGTTGGCGGAAGAGCAATACATCCATGGCGCACAAGCCAAATGTTAGTTGTAGATTTCATTTACACTCACGTCTTACTCTGTATCATGCTTTTTACGCTTGCCCATGCTAGCAATTGCGCCATCTTGGTGAATAGCAGTAGCCATAACCACAGTACAACCTTGCTCAAGGTACTCACAAAGTTGCGTTAAGGCTTCTTTCATAAAATATTCCCTTGGTAAGCTGTTTTACTGCATAGCCCTGTCCTGTATCATCCTGTTCTGTATACACAAGGCGCCCTCGTATTTTTGATAAGCGAGTTAAGGGGCTACCGCAAGGGCAGGGCCCAGCAAGAATACATGCTACATCGCCAGTTCTATAGCGAATAAGCGGCATGGCGCGGCGCGAAAGAGTTGTAATAACAATTTCCCCTTCTTGTCCATGAGGCAAGGGTTGCAAGGTAAGAGGGTGCACTATTTCCACCCATAAATCCAACTCACGCAAATGATAACCCTGCTTTTGTAAGCATTGTACCCCGCCGCCATAGCCAGCTTCAGTAATACCATAATGGTCTAAGACGACAAGCCCTTGCGCCTCTAATGCATGTTCAAGTTCTTCACTCAAACACTCTGCACTGGCCAGCACGGCCTTAAGAGATCTTTCTTCTTTATGGCTGCCTAAAATTTCTTGTAAAATGTGTAATTGCCAAGGCGCCGCCACCAGTACATGAGGGTCATACTTACGTAACTCTGTTAGTAAACTTTGGTGCGTAGTGGTAGCCTCTCCACTAAAAACCTGAATATTGTTTTTAGCAAGAGCATTAGCCAAAAGAGCACTTACCCCATAAGGACGCATGGCCCCTGCCCAAAGCACAAGCAAGCGCTGCCCAGAACTTACAAGCTGTGACATACCCACCGTAAAAAAATCCACAGTGGAGGCCAAATCTTCTTGGGAAAAAGCCACTCGCTTGGGCAAAGCGGTGGTGCCAGAACTTTGCAAGGTAACCATACGTGCTACCTCAGCTTGAGAAACACAGAGAAATGGCTCCACCTCTTGCAAATCCTGCGGCACAGTAAAGGGAACATCCGTAAAACGCCGTATATCTTGCAAGGGTGCATCTGGTAAACGCTTAGCATAAAAGCTACTTTTTTGCTTTGCATGATGCAAGGTATCTAAAAGCCGTTCTTCCTGCGCCGCACGCAAAGCCTGAGGCAAGTGCTGTATATTCTCTATGCCAAGGCGTGCCATAAGCCAATAATCTAAAACACAACTCATGCCCTTACCCTCTTTTTATTGCGGTATAAAGAAACCCCCTCTTGAGAGGTCAGGTTATAGGCGCAAAAGGGAATAATAGTATGCGTATCGCTCAAAATATGCACATGGCAACGGCGCAAGCGCTCAAGATCTAAGGTGTAGGAATCTTGAAAGGCCATACCCGAAATAGTAAAGCGATGTTGCAACGTATGCAAAGCTGTATCAAAACCTTGCAAGCAAGTATCACTACACGCAGGGGTATTCCAATGAGTAGCCACAAATTCCTGAGCGCGTTTAGCAGCTTGCGTCGGCGCACAGCAAGATTGAAGACCTTGACTTGGCACTATGCTTCCATGCGGTTTACGTTCATATACGGCATTAAAAGAACATAAAGCATGCTCCGATTGTGGCCCTTTAAAATGAGAAGCCTTTATAAGCCCCTGCGTTTGCGCTTCAAGATTATATAATATTTCCGGTATGGTGATACGCGGTGCCTGATCTTCTGTCCAAGGATAACGACCAAAAAAACTCACAGGCTGTATATGTACGCCACGCACCAACGAACCGCTAGCCAAGGCCTTTTGCACAATAGCTCCCAAAGCAGTATCATTGACGCCTTTCACAACGGTTGCCACCAAAACCACTGCCAAGCCTGCTTTTATGCAATGTTCTAAAGCTTTTTCTTTTACCTCTAAACAGGCTGTACCACGTAACGTTTCATAACCAAAATTGCATACATCATCCCACTGTAAGTACACAAGGTTTAAACCAGTTTGAGCAAGTTTATGGGCATAGTCTGCTTCATTACCAAGACGTATGCCATTGGTATTAAGCTGCACGAAAGGAAAGCCCATGCCTTTAGCCATACCAATAATTTGCGCTAAATCATGACGCATGGTGGGCTCGCCGCCTGAAAGTTGTACATTCACCGCACCGGCATGCTGCCATAGGCGCTCAAGACTTTTTTCCAGATGTTCCAAACTGGGGTCATTTTGATCAAATTCAGTGTTATGCCCTGCCCTATTAGCTGTAGTGCCACTTGCGGCACTCGCATAACAGACAGGACAGCGTAAATTACACCTCTGAGTCACTTCCAATAAACAACAACAGGTATGCTGGCTATGTTCAGGACACAATCCACAATCAAAGGGACAACCATCTTTAAGCGCAGTTATGGGGTATTGCACATGGTGCGGAGGACTTTGTATATACCAATCAGTAAAACTTGGAGTATTAGGTAAATCCACCCACACAGGTGCAGAAAACTCCCCATGCTCAGGGCAGCATTTTTGCAAAAAAAACCATGCTTGCCCCTCAATATGGACTGTCGCATAATGCGCATCTAAAACACGTAAACACTGAGGACACAAGCTTTGCGTTTTACGCACAACTCTCATGCTTTCAGCTCCATATCCACATCATAAACTTCTAAAAGGTCTAATATTTTTTCCCAGCACGTGCCCAAAAGATGCCCACAGCGTGCGTGTTCATGCTCATGCTGCACCGATACATCTACGATATACGGCAATTTTTCCAGCACTTGATGGCACAAACCAGCACATTGTGTAAACTCCATAAACCATTGGTGATATTCATGTATCATGGGTGATAACTGGGCATGAGCTTCTTCTGTATCACTGCCTCTACCGGCGAAACAGCTTAACACACAGGCGCCGCCCGTAAGCAAACCACAAGGCCCCTCGGTGCCACCAAGGCCAAAGCATAAACCATGCATGGCTCGGATAAGCTGACTATTTTCTTGTCCTGCTCCTTGCAACATTACGTGCATAAGTAATTGGCTACAGCAATAACCATTTTTTATAAAAGGCTATATTTCAAGAACAATAGGATTCATAAAATCTCCTTACTGGCAACCCAAAGACCAAAGCCAAAATGCCCCTTGGCAAGTTGTGGCACGCAAGCTCCATGCCATGCTAATTGCGCCGCATAGGCCTTAAGGCTTGGCGAATGGTCTTCAAAAACATGTACTTTCCAACCTACAATACCGAGCTGTCTTTCTAGCTCTTGACGTGTGTAAGGCCCCTCTTCTGAAGAAAAGTTGTTTATACTATATATATCATTAAGCAACAAAAGGGAGGGGGCAGGAGCATCCTTAGCAACACGCCACAGTTCCTGAAGAACAGCCAGTTTATGCGGCATAAGACAGAGCACGCATTCGCAAATAATAGCATGAAAAGTGTGCGCACCAAAGGGCAAAGCATTGGCATTGGCGCAAACATGAGCATTTCCCTCACACGCTATGACATCTCTATCAACACCATAGGCCATAAAACCTTGCTGACGTAAAAAATGTAAAGACTCTCCCTTACCACAGCCTACGTCTAAAATATATGTATCGCCCTTTGCCGAAGATAAAGGCGCTATCTGCTTAGCCAATTCCAGCGCACGCGTCGTGAGCTTAAGGCCGCCGGGATGCCAACAAGATAAGGATTGAGGCTGCGAAAAAAACATGAAAGGCTTATTTATCCTCAAGCATACGTTCTACTTCTAACATTTTTCCTTCGCTCAGACTTTTAGGCACCAATACTAAAGAACATTGCGGGCAAGCCGGTAAGGACACAGAAAAAGCGCTGTCCAAATAAAAAGCCTGCATACTTTGCTGCTCCAAAGGACATTGGCAAGCAGCGCATAACCAATGCCCATCATCAGGTGTATAGACTGGAACATCAATAATGGCATTTCCTTCTGTAATAGTAAATAGATTAACCTATAACAACAGTATTGGGAACATGCATACGATGACACCACGCGTCGTGCAAATGATAGTTCCCCGCAGTATCCTGACTATAACGCACCCAAAATGTCACTTGACCGCATTGCCATGCCCCCACAAAATGCCCACTATTTTGCTCTAAGAAGCATCTCTTATGCTGCTCAATATGCCGCACAGCCGCCGCCACATCTTGGTGCAAAATATGTTTAGCTTCTAACTCAGCAAGGAGTTTGGCATCTATATGTAAAAAAGCATGACCCTCAACTGGGTCTTGTTCTTGGCTATTCATAGAACGCACATGCACCACAGCACTAAGCTCAGGATTTCCCGATACTATTACAGCGTCTGCGCTGTATTGCTCGCGTAAACTTTGCGCAAGACGCACTCTATTGACACGCCGTGCCGAAAGGCTTGGGCTTTCACGCATTTCTGCCAGTGCGTCATTATCTTCTGCCATAAAAGGTAAAACATCAAATAAATGTAAGCAAGCCTTGCCGCTGTTCACCAAACGGTCACGGCCCATAATACAAGAAGCAAGCCCTGTATGTTGCTCTAAATCCTGCGCAAGATGCACACTGCAGTCTTCGGCAAGCTAGGGCTGTGCGCACCAGACAAGCCCCCCATATCCGCAACACGAAGTATGCGTTTTAGCATTCACAGACTCTTGGTATTGCACACCGCATTGTGTAGCCAAGTATCGTGTGGCCGCTTGCCACGCGCTGTCATTACGTGCGGCACAAGGATCATGCACGGTGCATACTTGCTGCCTTATGGGCTGTGAAAAATGCTTTGCTAGCCCCCCCAAAATTTCCCACAAAGACACACATGGTATGTGTGGAAGCATTTGAGCAAAAAACTTCTTACACGAAGCGCAGGCCACAATGAGCGTAGGTTTATTCATTTTTTCCCATTGTGCTGTCAAAAAGTGCGTCACCTCAGCGGCCAAAAGGCTTTGCCCTGCCCAATGCGCCGGTGTACCGCAACACGAAAGCATCAAGCCCACCTCTACTTCAAGCTGCATATGTAAAAAATCATAGACCTTATGCACTAGATCACCACGTGCTGCAGTTAATTGACACCCAGGGAAAAAGGCATATTGATTTTCTGACGTTGTTTGTAAGGCTTTTGAGGAAGTTATAAATAAAGTTGCA
This sequence comes from uncultured Desulfovibrionaceae bacterium, assembly GCA_964369815.1. Taxonomy (GTDB): domain Bacteria; phylum Desulfobacterota; class Desulfovibrionia; order Desulfovibrionales; family Desulfovibrionaceae; genus CAYJAD01. The sequence continues at coordinate 1,588 of CAYJHS010000021.1, read as the reverse complement.
GGGCTTTGCACAGCGCAAAGCATATCTTCCAAAGCAAAAGCATGAGCAGAGGCCGGCATATGACCACGATTCACCAAGTCTTCACGGGCTTGCAAGCAGACTTCAGCCATGGAAAAACGCTCCGGACATATTTCCGTACATTGACCACACAACATACAGCCATTCACAAGGGCATTAGCTCTACGTTCGCCTTGTACAATCGCGGCATTATTATAAATTTGTCTTGTATACGAACGAGGAAAACTGCCGTATTTTTGCTAATACACACATTTTTTTACGCACTGCATACATTGACATTGTATACAGCGTGCCGCTTCAGCTTGCGCTTCTTTAGCAGTATACGTGTCCTCTTGAGGCAGTACAGCAGGTACTATACTCACGCCCTCAAGGGGGGTATGTAAAGCTCCCTTGGAAGTAAAACTTTCACGCCCAGCCTCAGGAGAAATATTGCCAAGAATACGCTCAAGGCTTAGGACTGCTTGCCTTGCCTGCCCCGCTTGCGCAGAAGAAGAGACATACTCATGACCTGTGGGGCTTTTACTAAGAAAACCACCAGCGCAAATATGCTCTTTCACATGAAATGTCTGGGGATGTACAGGGGCATTTAAGCTTGCAAAAAGCTCAGGGGCAGCATGAACATCTATAAAAATGGCTGCAAATGTATCGCCAAGGCTTTCAATAAAATTTTCTGTAAAAGAAGCAGACTCAAAAGAAGTATGACGCTGTTGTAATGCTGTGCATTCACTTTGCACTTGCTCTTCTGTAAGCTTAGGAAAATGCGCCCGAAGAAAACTATCTACCGTAGCGGCTTTTCCCTCTTCTTCAACGGCATAAAATATAGTCACGGGCCAGCTCTTTTTGGCAAGTTCATAGGCCACAACCAAGCCAGCAAGACCACTACCAAGTACCGCCACCTTTTTAGGCTTAGGCGGGCGTAAAAAGCCTTTGCCTTGTTTTTGGGTGCGCTGCATGCACACACTTTCTAGGCTTTGAATGGCAATGCTGCCCCCAAGATCACGCCGTAAACAGTGGCTTTGACAAGGGTGGTCACAAATATGGGTAAAAATTTGGGGCAAGGGAAGATGGCGCTCAATAATTTTACGAGCCTCAGCCTCTTTTTCATCGGCCATATGCCCCAAAAAAGCACGCACATCCATATGCAAAGGACAAAAAAGCTGACATTTTGGCATATGTTCTTGCGTGCAACGAGCTTCCGTGGCGTGTAGACTAGCTTGATCCATAAGCAATTTCCCCTCTAAAAAGCCCCCACCATTTCATGTTATACCATGAAATTATCAGTGTTTTTTCTCAAACGTTTTCCATAAAACCTATTTCTATTGATAAAAAGGTTTTGGATAAATGAGATATTATGGGGGAGGAAAAGAACTTTTTTTCTCAAAAAAGTTTTCCCCTCCCCTGTAAAACATATAAAGCAATAAGAACTCACGACACTGCCATAGAGATTCTTATTTCACAATACTTTATTTAGGCATAGCTTCCAGTACCTTAGCAGGCAAGGCAGGCAAATGACGTACACGAGCGCCGCAAGCATCATCAATGGCGTTAATGATGGCTGGGTGAGGCCCGC
>CAYJHS010000020.1:16283-19003 GCA_964369815.1 uncultured Desulfovibrionaceae bacterium | reverse complement strand
AAGATTTTGCGTGCACATAATATAAGCTAAAAAAAGAAAGTGTGAAGACATGTCATGTAAAATATATGAAAAGTTCTATAAAATACGAATGTTACAAAGCAAAAAAAATAGCACTTGCCATAGCTAAAAATAAAGGATAGTGAGCGTCATTATTGTAAAGGAATAATGAAATGAGTTTGTTAGAAATATTTTTTCTTGCGCTGGCTTTGTCCATGGACGCCTTTTCCGTTGCTGTTGTGCTATGTATGAAGGAACGATGTAATAAGAAGCAAGTGTTCTATGTCAGCTCTGCATTTGCTTTTTTTCAATTTTTAATGCCCCTCATTGGCTGGTATATTTTTGCAAAGCTTCAAGTTTTTCTTTCTGAATATACGGCGTGGATAGCATTTATTTTGCTTAGTATGGTGGGCTGTAAAATGCTTTGGGAAGGCATACAAGGTTTTTGTAAAGGGCCTTGTAAAACATGTTGTCATGCCCATACATTAAAAGAAAATTCATCTCTCAACTTCTTAACTTTATTATCTTTAAGCATTGCCACCAGCATTGACGCCTTGGCGGTGGGAGCGAGTCTTGAAAGTCTTGGTGTAAGCATTTGGCTTCCTGCTATAATTATAGGAGTTGTATGCTTTGTGGTCACAGCTTTCGGCATGCTATGCAGTGGTTATATATTACGGAAAAAAAGCTGTATTAGCTGTTATGCCAACGTGTTAGGTGGTGCGGTCTTGACCGGTATTGGCGTGAAGCTTTTATTGTCCTAACAGGTTTTGGCATCCTTAATTATCTGTAGAGTACAGTTGTTTTTGCAGGTTTATTAAATGATAGTACTCTCCTTTTTGATTGAGCAACATGCTGGGGGAACCTTGTTCCAAAATCTTGCCATTTTTTAATAAAATTACGTGGGAAACATTTCGTGTTCCCCACATTCTGTGGGTAATAATAATAGAGGTTTTTCCGTGAGACAATGTTTCGAGATTTTCAAACAGTTTTGCCTCAACACGAGGATCTAAAGATGATGTAGGTTCGTCAAAAATAACCAACTGGCTGTCCTTAAAGTACAACGCTCGCGCAATTGCAAGCCTTTGCCATTGCCCCCCCGAAAGGTCAGTGCCATCAAACTCTTTACCTAGAAGTGTTGTAAAGCTCGCTCCTGTCGGTAGTTGAAAATCTGCATTTTGACACGTGTTTTTGAGCAAAGTTTTGTCTCCAGTATTATCTATATCCCCTATATAAATATTGTCTTCAATGCTCAAAACGTATTTTCCGATGTCCTGAAATACAACTGACAGGTATTTCATCCATGCTTCATCTTTGATATCATTAATATCTACATTACCAATCGTTATTCGACCGGTTGTTGGTTGGTAGATTTTGCATAATAACTTTATGAATGTTGTTTTTCCCGCACCATTTTCGCCTACGAGAGCTATTTTGTCTCTTGCTTTTATGGTGCAAGAAATATTTTTGAGAACATTTTTACCAGAATGATAGGCAAAAGAAACATTTTCGAAGCGGATTGTTTTATCCTTAGGAAGTTCACAGGATGCAACAAAGGTAAAAAACATTCCACTTTTGTGGACGTCGTATTTGTTTAACTCTGATTTTATTTAATTCTTCCTCTAAGTCTGTAAAGCTTTGTGCATGTTTTGTGGAGAAAAAATTAAAAAGGCGAAATACTTTGATTTCTTTTGCTGTGCTGCTGCTTAACAGTGTGTTTATATAATACTTTATTAACCTTGAAACTTTACTCATTCCAGAAAATGCAATAAAAATATCTTTTTGTGACTTTGCTACAGATAAGGCAACAGGAAAGGCAGGAAATAGTAATGCTAGAGGCATCCACCACGCAATAGATGAAATTAGCAAAGAAAGAGAAGATAGCGTAATAATATCACGAAATAAGTCAACGATTGTAACTAAGAAGTTGAGTGGTTTATTAGAAGCTTCTCTTGACAAACTTTCAAATTTATCGTGGACATCTTGGTCTTCCAGTATTTTTAAGTCTGGTATTTTTGTAGCAGAAAGAATAATTTTTCTTTGTGTTAAATAAGTTGCTTTTTGGTTTAATATACTTTGAAGCGTACTTGAAATTGGAGCTACGACGCCGGGGAGAACGAATGAAAACACCCACAAAAGTGATACAAAAAAAAGATGTGTAGTCTCACCACTTGCAACCATATTCCCAAGCTTCATTCCAATAAAAACACTTATGGTGGGGAGTAATCCTTGTATCGTTATAAGGAATACAAAAAAGATAGAGAGGAGAGGTGAAGACGAAAAAAGAAATGAAGCAGAATAATAAAGAAGGTTACACTGTTCTTTTATACCTGTTTTCATGTCCACTCCACCAACGACCTGTTATTACATACCAACAGCCTTACGCAAAGCTGTAAGTTCAGCAGTGCTCAGCTCTCGAACCATTCCTTGAGGGATATCTAGCTTTATGGGGCCTTGGGCAACTCGTATAAGCTTAAGGATGGTCAAATTCAAATCCCGACACATACGGCGGATTTGTCTGTTAATCCCTTGATGTAATGTGAGTTCCATGAGGGTAGAGCGGTCATCACGCTCTAAAACTCTCGCTTGTACAGGGGCAAGCTTTTCGCCTTCTTCTAAGGTCATACCTTTTGCCATAAGAGCAAGCTGTCTTTCCTACACAGCTTCACGTACCCACACATGATAGACCTTAGGTAAGTTATATCGTGGGTGCGCAAGTCTTTGTG
>CAYJHS010000020.1:0-16273 GCA_964369815.1 uncultured Desulfovibrionaceae bacterium | reverse complement strand
CTTCAGAAAAATAATCCAAACGTCCTACAGTAAAAAGCCTTTTTTCCTGCGATTTTTTGGGTAAAACATCAAAAATTGTTGTACGCCCCTCAGGATCTTTAGCCGTACACAAGGTCTGTATGGGCTTATACATTTTAAGGTAAACCCGTGTTTGGGCCTGCGTCAGCGTATTGCCATCAACACGCAAAACATCCTTAGGGGAAACCTTATGTCCTAAGTTGGTAATGCGCTCACCATTAACATAAACCTTACCGGCAAGAATAAATTCTTCCGCCTTGCGCCGAGAGCACAAACCGGCATCGGCAAGAGCCTTGTTAATTCGCACAAGGGCCAGACCATCGGTATTTGTCAATGACTTTGGTAACTTCTTATTTTCATTATTGTGTGTTGATTTTTTGTGTGGCATTTTAAGCTCCTAATATTTAAAAAACGACCAAGACTGTATAAAAAATAATTTTGCCGCTTAAAAAGCATGGTAATAAATAACAGATGTGGTTGATGACCTTGTCTAGTACGAAGTAGACAAAATGGAAAGTAAAAAATGTGACTACAAATACCTACATTGCATCAGATGCAAGTTGTATTGTTAGGATATTGATACTAATAAGAAGAGTTAAAAATGAGGGTGTACATAGATTAATTCAATATATTAAATAGATAACAATATAAGTGGATGCAAAAAAGCACATTCGAAAGTTTACATAATTACCATTATGGGACATATAAAAATAAATGCCGTAGCCCTACCATTTCATCGAATATAAGCCCACAAAGACTCTCATATAATATTTCATATGTAATTTCAGACTAATAGAAATTTATCCCTTTTCCGTACTTGCCATGAAGGCAAGCAAGGGGTAAAAGTTTGCAGTTAGTTAAATCAATGCAATTTACCCTTAAGGAGATTTTATGGGGCTTATTAGCGCGTCATCGTCTTTTACACGTTTTCGTATTATGGATGAAATTCCTAAGGATTTATGGGCTACCATCCCAGAAAAACTACAGTTTTTTGCTTTTAAAGATATAGATAATACTTCTGATGAAAGCGCACATGGCTGGACGTGTTTTGATGATATGTTAGATACAGAATGGCATACCGCCCCACCACAAAAAGGTGAATATTATTTATTTTCCTTGCGCTTAGATACAAGGCGCGTACCTCCTGCGGTCATTAAAAAGCATTTAGCCTTGGCACTTAAGCCAGAAAAGCAAAAAATGGCTGAGCAAAATAAAAACTTCATTAGCCGTGAGCGCAAAAAAGAAATTAAAGAGCAAGTACTTATACGTTTGCGTCAGCGTTTTTTACCTATCCCTGCAGAATTTAATGTGGTGTGGTCTTCAACACAAAATACCGTGTGGTTTATGTCCACACAAAATAAAATGATTGAAATGTTTACAGAACTTTTTTCAAAGACCTTCAATCTTACACTTGACCAAATGACTCCTTACGGCCTTGCTAGCACCTTCTTAAATGAAGCTCAGCTTATGCAACTTGATATCCTTGAACCTACACATTTTGCGGCGGAGTAAAAAATGGCTGAAATGACTACCGACCTTATCCTTGGGCAAGAGTTTTTAACTTGGCTATGGTATCAAAGCGACACATCTCCCAACAATTTTTTAGATAAAAATCAAATGCCTTTTAATGTATACATGGAGCAGCGCATTGTCGTTCAAGGCGGCGAAGGCGAAAATTTAGAAACGGCCTCAGTGTCCGGATCCCTTTCTCCTTTACGTGAAGCTCGTTTTGGCTTAGCCACTGGCAAAAAAGTTACGCGTGCCTTGGTGCGTTTTGAAAAAGATGAGCTATCATGGCAAGTAAGCTTAAAGGCTGAAGATTTTTCTTGTAATAGCCTGCGTACTCCAAAAATTGAAAAAGAAAGTGACGACGATGACCCCGACGCTTTTATTTTGGAGAAAATCTATTTGATTGAGCTGTGCCTTGACCTTTTAGACCATGTATATAAGCAATTTATCACACTGCGCCTTTCTGAAGGTTGGAAGCAAGAAGTGGCTCATATCCACAATTGGATGACTAAAAAAGAAGCCATCTAAGAAGTAGTGATAACTATATAAAGGTACACCATGCCCTCTACGCAAAAATCCACTAAAAGCACCCTCTTCTTAGCACTGGCTTTGCGCTTTGTGCGTAAGCTTGTGTGGATGTTGTTGGTGCTTTGGGGAATTACCATTATTAGCTTTGTGGTTATCCACCTAGCACCAGGCTCCCCCACTGACCTTGAAACAACCCTCAATCCCCAAGTAGGTGAAGCTGCTCGTGCCCGCCTAGAGGCGCTTTACGGCCTTGATAAGCCGCTCTATGTGCAGTATGGCGATTGGTTATGGCGCATTGTGCATCTGGATTTTGGCAATTCCATGTCTTCGGACGCACGTCCGGTGCTTGATAAAATCATGGAGCGCCTCCCCCTCACTGTAGGTATGAACGTAGCGGCACTTTTTCTCACCCTACTTATTGCCGTTCCTATGGGGGTTATTTCCGCTTGGAAGCAAAATTCGTGGATAGATAAGGGGATAACCATATTTGTTTTTATTGCTTTTGCCATGCCAAGCTTTTGGCTTGCGCTCTTGCTAATGCTATACTTTGGTATAGATAATGCATGGTTACCTATTTCAGGTATTGCTTCGCTAGATTATAATAACCTCAGCCCTATGGGCAAAGTGTGGGATATAGCCTCTCACCTTATTTTGCCCATCACCATCTACACTGTGGGGGGCATTGCCGGTATGTCACGATTTATGCGTTCATCTATGCTTGAAGTTATGCGCCAAGACTATATTTTAACAGCGCGTGCTAAAGGTCTTCCCACACGAAAGGTGATTTTTCACCATGCTCTGCGCAACGCCCTCCTGCCGGTCATCACTCTTCTTGGTCTGTCAGTGCCGGGACTTATTGGTGGATCAGTCATTATCGAATCTATTTTCGCTCTTCCCGGCCTCGGGCAGCTTTTTTATGCGGCAGTTATGGCACGGGACTACACCATGATTATGGGAAATCTCGTCATAGGTGCGGTATTAACCTTGCTTGGTAATGTGTTGGCTGATATTGGCTATGGCCTTGCCGATCCGCGTATTCGTACCGCTAAGGAGAGTAATTAATGCTCACAACGAAAGCACGCCTACTCTTTTTCTTAAAGCAATACTTTATGTTGTTTTTAGGGCTTTTTTTAGTGCTCAGCATGTCTGTTGCCGCAATTTTAGCCCCTTGGATTGCCCCTTATGACCCCACGGCACTACACCTTGATGCCATTCTCATGCCCCCGAGCGAGACACACTTGCTTGGGACAGACCAATTAGGACGAGATGTCTTTTCTCGCCTGCTCTACGGTGGGCGCATTTCGCTCTGGGTGGGCTTTGTAGCTGTGGGTATCGCTGTAAGTATTGGCCTTGTGCTTGGTCTTATCTCCGGTTATTTTGGCGGACTAGTAGACGAAGCAATCATGCGAGGTGTGGATATTATGTTATGTTTTCCCTCATTCTTTCTTATCCTTGCCGTTATCGCTTTTTTAGAGCCAAACCTTACTAATATAATGATTGTTATTGGCTTTACTTCTTGGATGGGAGTAGCACGCCTCGTTCGAGCCGAAACACTTAGCTTGCGCCAACGAGATTTTGTGGCGGCAGCTCGGTTAAATGGAGCTTCCAGCGCCCGTATTTTGCGTGTACACATCCTCCCTAACGCCATAAGTCCAGTACTTGTATCGGCAACACTGGGTATTGCCGGCGCCATCCTTATTGAATCATCTTTAAGTTTTCTAGGGCTTGGTGTACAACCTCCCACAGCGAGCTGGGGAAACATGCTTCTTGAAGGGAAAAATGTCTTGGGCATTGCCCCTTGGCTTTCGCTCTACCCTGGTCTTGCCATTTTAACTACTGTACTTGGCTACAACTTACTCGGGGAAAGCCTGCGTGATATTTTAGATCCACGACTAAAAAAATAACCCAACCAGAGATTGATAATGCTTGAATTTTTGCGCATACAAGGCCTCGCCCTCATAGATAACATGGAACTTGAGTTTTCGTCCGGTATAAATGTCCTCACCGGTGAAACAGGTGCCGGAAAAAGCTTTATCCTTAAGGCTTTAAACTTTTTACTGGGCGAAAAAATGCATGCAGACATGGTACGTTCTGTAAATGAAAACGCACAAGTAGAAGCTATCTTTATCTATAATAATGAGGAGCTTATCCTCAAAAGAGAACTCCTAGCCCAAAGTGGACGCACACGCTTTTTTATTAATGACAGTCTTAGCTCACAAGAAGCTGCCAAAGATTTACGTCCACAACTCTTAGTGCATACCAGTCAACACGCTCAGCAAAAGCTTTTACAATCAAGCTATCAAGCTAAACTTATAGAAGAAAATCTACCTGACATCCATTTACTGGATGAACGCAATGCTCTTTTGCAAGAGTTACAGTCTCTCACCGAAAAACGTAGCATTTTGCAAGAACGTTTTACAAAACTTGCGGAAAAACGCGACCTTCTTGAAATGCAACAGCATGAAATAGATAAGGTGGCCCCCAAGGAAGGTGAGGAGGAAGAGCTAGAAAGCTTACGGTCAGAGGCTCGACAATGCTCCACAAGAAGCGCCGACTTTGCCGAGGCCCTAAATATTTTATATGGTGATGATGCTCCTGGATTACGGGACTTATTGGGAAATTTCGAAAATACCCTCGAGCGTATTAGTAAATATGAACCAAGCCTGCAAGCAGAATTAGAAAACATATCCGCTCTGCGCCAAAGTATCCCTAGCCTTGAAGCCCGTTTGCGTAAAGCTCCTGAAGCTTCTTCCATAGATATGGATGCCCTTGAAGCCCGTCTTTATGCTTTAGCACAGCTCAAAAGAAAATTACGCCGCTCTTTGCAAGAAATTTTGGACTTACGCCAAGAAATTGATGCAAATATTTCTTTTTTAGACTCTTGTGCCTTAGATATCGCCTTGTACGATAAAGAAGAAAAATCCCTCATGCAAAAACTTCAAGCAAACCTTGAGAAATTACTTCCTCTACGCAGAAAATGCGCAGAAACATTTACAAAAAATCTTGAAACTGCTCTTTCCGGTTTAGGTTTTTCTAAGGATATACGTGTTATTGCAGAATTTACTCCTGTAAAAATTTGGGGTGATATTTATGATGAAAAAGCACGTTTGCTCTGGGCGCCAAACCCTGGGCAAACTCCCCAGCCCTTAGATAAGATTGCTTCCGGGGGCGAACTTTCTCGTTTTTTATTAGCATTGGTTTCTTGTAAAAATAGCGAAGAAAATGTCACCTACATCTTTGATGAAGTAGATGCAGGTATTGGCGGCTTAACCCTTAATATGGTTGAGGAACGCTTACAGAGTCTTGCACAAAAACGACAAATGCTACTCATTACCCATTGGCCGCAATTAGCAGCCCATGCTGAGCGTCATTTTTACATTAAAAAACAAGAATATGATGGAAAAACTATAACCACATGCCAAAGACTGAGCAAGGATGAACGCCAAGCAGAACTTGTGCGCATGTCTGGCGGTGCACATAATGAACAAGGGGTTTTGCTCATGCCCAAAAACCATATATAATTTATGCGAAAAATTTTCACTCAATATAGCGATGTCAGCGATTTTTTAGACGCACTGGGGCTTTTTCACATGGATCTCACCCTTGAGCGTATGTATAACGTACTGGAAAAACTTAATCTTACTCGACCAAATTTTTATGTAGTGCAAGTGGTGGGCACCAATGGAAAAGGCTCCACTTCTACCTTTTTGGAATGGCTGGCACGAGAACATGGCGTCCGCACAGGCCTTTTTACCTCACCACATTTCGCTTCTCCTTTAGAACGTATCCGCATTAATGGAAAGCCCCTTCCTGAAGAAAATTGGCCTGCCCTTGCACAAAAAATACATGATGCGGCACCTGAGTTGACCTATTTTGAATTTTTGACAGTGCTCGCTGTACTTGCTTTTGCTGAGCATGGAGTAGATTGCGCTATTATGGAGGCCGGCCTTGGCGGACATTACGATGCGACCACTGCTTTGACTCGTGATGCTCTATGTTACACCCCCATAAGTATGGATCATGAAAATGTACTGGGGGCCACTCTCCTTGCCATTGCTGCTGACAAAGCAGAGGCCATAGCTGAGCAAATGCCGGTGTTTAGTGCGCAGCAAGAGCCGGAAGTGCTTGCCCTGCTCCAAAAAACATGTACGCAGCGTAGTGCTATATTATTTCAAAACTTTATAGAATTACAAAATGATATACAAAACTACCCCCTTGGCCTACAGGGAGTGCATCAAGTGGCCAATGCCGCTTTAGCTCTAAAGGCATGGCAATATATTTCCCACAAAAACCATTGGTCTTATGATGAAGCGAAAATCCGCACTGCGCTTGAACAAGCCTTTATTGCCGGTAGATTACAATCTATACACTGCGATGACCCTGCCCTTCCTCCTGAGCTTTTATTAGACGGTGCACACAATGCTCATGGTTTACAGAGTTTTTTGGAATATATGGAAAAACAAGAAAAAAAGCCAGCGGTAATTATTTTTTCTTGCCTTGCAGATAAAAATCAAGCGCAACTTTTACAGCTCCTGAGGAGGTTACAAGATCTCTGCGCCCCATGCTTATTCCTTATTCCCACCATACAAGATAATGCTCGAGCTTTAATGGGGGAAGAAAAAGCCGCCTTTGCCAAAGCATTGAGCGCCTCTGATGGAAATGTATGCTGTGAGGAAACCGTTTTTGATGCCCTTACCACTGCTCGCAATTTTGTTCTTGAAAAGAATTACCTTGACGCTCCTGTGGTGCTATGCGGGTCATTATACTTACTCGGTGAATTTTATACAAACTATCCTCAATATTTATACAAGTGAGAATACGATGAACACTTTATTTCGTGCCCTACCCTCCATGGACAGTTGCTTATTAGCTCTTGGAAAAGAAGAACAGCTCCAAGATATTCCCCGCCCGCTGCTACGTAGTGCTGTGGAAGAGTTTCTTAATGCCAAACGTGCTGATATTAAGATTGGCAAAGAAACAGAGGCGGAAAATTTGACACTCGCTGCTTTGTGGGGGCAGTTACTCCCGCATGCAATACAGTGTTCACGCCCCAACTTACGCCGCACTTTGAACGGCACCGGTGTGGTAATTCATACCAATATGGGGCGTTCTGTACTGGCGAGCGCTGCTGTTAAAGCAGTACATGAAGCTATTATTGGCTACAGTAACTTAGCACTTGACTTAAGCACTGGCGGGCGTGGTAGTCGTCAATCTCTTGTAGAAGACCTCATTTGCCGCATTACCGGCGCTGAGTCTGCCATGGTGGTTAATAATAATGCCGCCGCCGTACTCATTACTCTTGATGCATTGTGCAAAGGCGGCGAGGTTATTGTTTCTCGTGGGCAGCTGGTGGAAATTGGCGGCTCTTTCCGGATTCCTGATGTTATGGAAAAAAGCGGCGCTTATTTAAAAGAGGTTGGCACTACCAATCGCACCCATGCTAAGGATTATATTAATGCTATTAATGATAATACCGTAGCTCTCTTACGTGTGCATACCTCCAATTATCGTATTGTGGGTTTTCATAAGGATGTTGGCCTTAATGAAATGGTGCAGCTTGGCAATGAATATAATCTACCGGTAATCGAAGACCTTGGCAGTGGTTCTTTGCTGGATTTAAGCCCCTTTGGTCTACCCGATGAACCTACAGTGCAAGACGTCGTGCGTAGCGGTGCGCATGTTATTACTTTTTCTGGAGATAAGGTTCTTGGGGGCCCACAAGCTGGTATTATTGTGGGACATAAAAAATACGTGGACCTTATGCGTCAAAATCCGCTGCATCGTGCTTTGCGTTGTGATAAATGCACATTGGCAGCCCTTGAGGCCACCTTGCGTATTTATGCTGAACCAGAAAAAGCCCTCACCCATATTCCCACTTTGCGTATGATTACCGCTAGCGCTGAAGACCTTGCGCATAAAGCACAAGATTTAGCTAAACGCATTACTGACAATTTTGGGAATACCATAAAAGTACTTCTACAAGTTGACGTTTCTCGTGTAGGGGGAGGCTCCTTTCCCGAAAGAGATTTACACACGACTCTTGTGTGTCTTAAAGTGCAAAATATCTCATCAATGCAGCTCAAACAAAGGTTGTTGAACACCTCTCCGCCTCTCATAGGGCGTCTTGAGGATGATGCTTTTTGCCTTGATGTGCGCACTCTCCATGATGATGAAATACCGCAAGTTATTGCGGTGCTTCACGAAGCTATTAATCAAAAGGATTAACATATGAAAAAAGAAAAAAATACTTCATTGTCTTATGCCCCACAAAGTGCTTGGGAGCGTTATGCCCAAACGGAAAACGGCCAAAAAAATGTTTTAAAACTTGCCAAACGCTACATTAAGTTTTTAAGTCAATGCAAAACAGAACGTGAAACCGTTGATTATGCCCTAAAACTTCTGGCTGAGCACGGCTTTAAAGAAGGCATTCATCAAGACAGTGTGGTTGTTGCCTTTCGGCAAAAAGCACTTTTTGTAATGAAAAAAGGACGCTTACCTCTAAGTCAGGGTATACACCTTATTAGTGCCCATACTGACACCCCACGTCTTGACTTTAAGCAGCGCCCTTTCATAGAACAAGCAGGTGTTTCCCAAGCAAAAACACACTATTACGGAGGGATACGCAAATATCAATGGCTTGCGCGCCCCTTGGCTTTACACGGCGTTGTAGTGCGTGCAGATGGCAGCAGCGTCAATGTGGTCATAGGTGAAGACATGGATGATCCGGTCTTTACCATTGCCGACTTATTACCACATTTAGCCCAAAAACACGTCACACAAACTATCAGCGAAGGCTTTGATGCTGAAAAACTCAATATTATTCTAGCACATAGCCCCAAGATTGGCGAAAAAAACAAAGATAAAGAAAAAGAAGCAGTAAAGGCACAAGTTTTACACATTTTACACGAAAAATATAATATTTCAGAAGAAGATTTCATCTCGGCTGAACTACAAGCCGTACCGGCCGGCCCTGCTCGCTTTGTGGGTTTAGACAAGTCCATTGTAGGTGGCTACGGGCAAGATGACCGCATTTGCTGCTTTGCTGCACTAGAAGCTTTTATTAATGCTGATAAACCCGAGCACTGCACTGCCCTTATTTTGTGGGATAAGGAAGAAATCGGCTCTGATGGTGCCACCGGTGCTAGCTCTCGCTTTTTACAGTATTGCTTAGAAGATTGCCGTGAAGCGTGGGAAAAAGATGCCAAACTTGGACATATCCTTTTACAAACCAAAGCTCTTTCTGCCGATGTTACCGCGGCTCTTGATCCTGATTGGCCAGAAGTACACGAAAAACAAAATGCTGCCCTGCTCGGCTATGGCCCATGCTTTTCAAAATTTACTGGTTCTCGTGGAAAATATGGCGCAAGTGATGCGGATGCCGAGCTTGTGGGCTATATGCGTGGCCTACTTAATGCAAAAAATATCCCTTGGCAAATGGCAGAGTGTGGCAAGGTAGACCTTGGTGGTGGCGGCACGGTAGCTCTTTTCTTAGCAGCTTACGGTATGCAAGTTATTGATTGTGGCCCTGCAGTGCTTTCTATGCACAGCCCCTTTGAGCTCAGCTCTTGTGCTGACCTTTGGGCAACAGTAGAGGCATATACAACTTTTCTTAAGAGTTAATTATAGCAGGTAATGAGCGGTCTTTTCCCGCATTTGGCTTTTATTGTTTATTTAAGTCACTGCGGGAAAATGCCGCACTACTACCGTATAAAGCTAAAAAAGATGGAGTACCTTATAAAACAGTACTCTATATCCTAAAAACTTTACACAAGACTATATTCCATATACTTCAAGCAGTCTAAATAGTTTACTAAATATTGCACATAGAAAGTTTATGAAGCTTCATTTTCATGGTTGAACCGGCAAGAGATGAAATTTTTGCTACAGATTGTGCTTGTAGATGCTTATTCCAAAGAGACTGATTTTTCCACATTTCTATAATAAAAAAATGGTTACGCTCTTTAGAATCTTCATACATAAAGGACTGCAAACACCCTTCTTCTTGTCGCATCACGGGCAAGTACGTTTCTAAAGTTTTGAGAAAAAGCTCACGAGACTCTTCTTCTACAGTAATAACAAGCATGACAGTTAGTGTTTGAGAGTCCATCTTTACCTCAAAATTTTTAAAAAATGCATCTTCTTTCGGATAAAACGATAGAAACAAGCAACAAGTAAAAAATATAACTTTTTGTAATAAATATAATTTTAAACATTCTTCTTGGGACAGTCAAGGCCAATAAGCAAAACATATATATTAAAATTGTGACAATTTAATTGCGGGTTTTTTACAAAAAATTCACATTAGCGATGGAAAAAACATAATAGTGAAAGACATATTTTAAAAATATAAGGGGGTAGAGACACTCTACCCCCTTTTGAAACAATATTTATGAATAAAAACTATTTAAATGCTTTTTCGAAATTTGGAACTACTTGCTTTTTACGACTCATAACGCCGTCAAGCCATACGGACTTACCGTCAACTTTAGCGCCAAACGCTTTTTCTACCACAGAGGGGTCGTCAGAAACAACAAGCATTTCAGAGCCTTCCTTCATAATGTCGGTCAAAAGCAAGAATACAGAGTGACGCCCTTCGTTTTTAACGGCGGTAATTTCTTCATACAAGCCAGCTTTTACGCCATCGAGCATGCTTAAATCAACTACTTCAAGCTGGCCGATGCCAACTTTATTACCGTTCATATCAAAGTCTTTATAGTCACGGAAAACAAGGTCTTTCATGGAAGCACCGTCTACAGCACTCTTCACCTTGAACATTTCCATACCAAGAGCCATCACATCAGTCACACCACAAATTTTTGCTAATGCTTCTACTGCTTTTTTATCAGCATCAGTGCAAGTAACGGACTTGAACATAACAGTATCAGACAAAATGGCGCATAACATACCACCGGCAATGCCTTTGGGGATTTCAATACCATAGAAATCGTACATTCCTTTAATTACTGTACCGGTACATCCCACAGGCCATGTCCAAATTTCAAGAGGGCCAGAAGTTGTTACATCACCTAATTTATGGTGGTCAACAATACCCAGAACTTCAGCACTGTCAAGTCCTTGAGGGCCTTGAGCTATATCCGAAAAGTCCACAAGAACTAATTTTTGATTAGCAACACTGTCAACCACTTCTGGTGCAGTAAGACCAAACTTTTTAAGGACAAATTCCGTTTCTGGAGTAGGGTTACCTTGAGCCACTGCTTTGGCTTCCATACCACGTTTTGTGTATACATCTGCCACAGCAATGGCAGAAATAATGCTGTCAGTGTCGGGATTCATATGTCCTATAACAAGTGTAGCCATAAAAAAACTCCTTAAAAGTAGATTGTTAATACTACAGTGTCATCCACTGTCTTCCATGCAACCAGTTTGTTACTTTTAGCACAAAGTCCTTGCGTTGCCAAGTGCTAAAAAAAGTTTTTTTCACACCAAAAAATATGTCATATGCAAAATATAACATTTAAGAATGTAACGATTATTACACAAAATAGCAAGCTTTTTATGAAAAAAAGTCTTCCTTTTCTTTGAAAAATTCTTTATATAGAGAGTCGTAAACGCTACATTTTTTTATTTTGAAATTTAAGGAGTTATTATATGCGCAAATCCAGCGAACGCTACAGCATTGAAGGTATTGATTTTAATAATGTCTATAATCGAAATGAATTAATAGTACGTCATGAACTTAAAGTTTTGCTTGAAGAAGAGCAACCTGAATTAAGTTCTAAAGATATCTGTGATGTCTACGCTCTTACTCTCAACGACTTTCCGGCGCATTACGTACATTCGGGCACCATCGTCCTTTCTCCCAATATTGAAAGAGAAAAGGTATTGGCTCAATTACGTAATAATATCATATATGTACAATCGCGCCCAAAAGATTAATATTGAAATATTTCAAAATAAAATGTGCGAGAACCTCTAAAGAACTTTCTAGACTTTTTCTAGTAATTAAGCTATTTTCTTGACATGAAGAATTTTTATACAGTGCAACTAGAACGCACCGACCTTATAGAATTAGAAAGCTATTTGGTTGATGCGTTGCGTGGTTTTGTACATTTTTCCGGCTACAGTCTTTACTTTCCTACTATAGAAGCAAGCCCTAAAGCACCACAATGGCTTTCCCAAGAGCGCTCCTTGCTACTGCCTCTTTGGCATAAGGACAGCGCCCTTGGTGTCTTTATGGCACGCGGTGTGGACGGACGAAGCATAAAACGCCTCCTCCCATCACTTGAAGCCTTGGCGGCTTTATGCATGGATTACCTATTAAGCATTAAACAAAGCCGCGTGGACGAACTCACTGGTCTGGCACGCATGCCACGCCTTTTGGAGCGTATGGAACACAATGCTGACATGGTACGTTCGTACTTAAGTGATGGCATGGGCAGCGAACATGAAGTTCCTCTCCATAAAGCTTGCATGGGACTTATTGTTTTACGTTGTCCGGCCTTGGAGTCTTTAGCTACTGAGTTTGGATATACTTTTGCGCATCAAGCCTTAAGTGCATGGACAGAAGCGTTACAAAAAAATCTTCCCTCAGAAGTGCTTGCTGCTCGTAGCGGTGAAAATGAATGTACGTTGCTCTTACCCACCGCCACACGTACTTCTTGTAGCAAATTTATTGAAAAAGTCATGGCAGATGTAGATGCTGTTACCCTCATGCATGCCAGCAGTAAACGTAGTATTCGCCTACATTCGGTGGCCGGTTTTGCGCTCTATCCACAAGATATGGAACATGAACGCACCTCCCTTGAAATGAGAGAACAAGCACACCACATTTTGCAAAAGGCAAGACACGCTGCGCATATGGTGTATGAACGCAATCGCTTTCTACCTAAAACAGAAAAAAATAGTATACAAAATCGTTACTTAGCTTATGCACGAGTATTGTTAAATGGCGGCATCGTGCAAGACTTGCTGCCCCTTGGACAAATGCTCATTAATATAGGTCGCTATGGCGGTGCTCAAGAAGGACAACATTTTTCGGTCTGGGGGCAAAAAGAGGGAACTTGGCTATATAAAGGAGATATTGTACTCATCCAAGTGCGCAATCTCCAAGCCATAGCCGAGGTATTATATCTTGCTGACCCAGCGTGGAACTTTGAAAAAGGGGATAACTTGCGCCTGCCTGACAGTAAAAAACAAGTTGCTGTGAGTGCCGCTTCAAATCATAAGCCACAAGCAGATACCAGCGCATCCCCCGCTCTTCTATCGCATGCTGACTTTTTGAGACAACTTACTGTATTTGCTGATAAGCATGGACAATTTTCTTTGGTTTTATTACGCATTCAACCTAAAAATGATGCGGAAACGGGAACTGAAGGCATGTACACCGAACGCACCCTAGCTCTTTATGAAACAGCTCACAAGCAGAGTAAAAACAGTAATGAAGCGAGCGATAATAAAAACTACCCTGTACTTATGGGGCGTTATGGCGAAACAAGTCTTGTTTTCTTCCATGCCCATAACACAGCGCACGAACTAGAAGAATTTTATAAGAACTTTGCCCTACAAGCCGCACAAGAAAACATTCATCTAGCTATTGGCCTTGCATCCTATCCCTATCTGCAGGCGCACAAGGGGGATATTCTAGAATATGCCCATAAAGCTCTTGAATTAGCATTGCTTTTAAAGGAACCACAAGTTGGCATTATGGGAACGCTGGCCTTTAATATCAGTGCTGATCAGCGTTATAGCCGAGGTGATGTTTTTGGTGCCATAGAAGAATATAAATTGGCTATCTTGGCTGATGCTCACAATGCTATGGCTTGGAACTCTTTAGGAGTTTGTATGGCTGCCCTCAGCAGACATGGAGAAGCACGTCAGTATTTTAAAGAAGCTTTGAAGTTATGGAAAACAACCCTCCCCACAGATACAGGGCGAACTGCCGATATGGAGGGGCATAATGTACATACTTCTTTAGCATATATGACCTTTTCTTTACAAAATGAACTTGCTGCTACACTCTACAATCTTGGTACAGTATGCCAAAGTATTGGTGAGAAACGTGCTGCTGTAAAACATTTTAAAGAGTGCATAACCGTTGATAAAAATCACTACTTTGCCCACATCAGACTGGGGCAACTTGCTGAACATGCAGGAAAACTACAACAGGCACGTCAATATTATACGCAAGCCGCTGATTTAGAGAAAAACCCTCCCCTACTCGGACAGAACAAAAGTAGCACATGTATGGCTTATCGTTATCTTGCCCGAGTAGCACTTAAACAAAAAAAGCTCGGAGAGGCACGCGAACTTTTACACGAAACACTTTTACATAATGCACATGATGCCATGGCTTTGTGCATGTTGGCAGAAATTTATCTGCAAGGCGGAGAAGACCCTGCTATGTCCGAAATGCTAGCCAGAAAAAGTGTCGGTTTGCGGCCTGAATATATGCCAGCTTGGCATATTTTAGCGCAAAGCCTTCGTGCTTTAGGACAAGAAGAAGCAGCCTTAGAAGCACAAGATCGTGCCGCTTCACTCTAGCCAATATATGGTTGATTATTACAAATACTTAAATTATACACAAAAAAGAGTGTTTTATAGACTTGCCTTGTTTCAGGGCTAAGTGATACAAGCATTCACGGGCATGCAATGTGTCCTAGTTCGCTGTGTAATTAATGTAAGGATTATTATGTATCATATCATAAAAAATATAACTTTTATTATGTTTGTGGGTGTATTATGCACCTTTGGAAGCTTGATATCTACCGCCATAAGTGCTGAAAACACCTCTTCCGTACAAAAAGAACTTTGGACTGGTAAAATTTATAGCTCAACATTTAAGGTGGGTGCCTGTATAGACACCAATAATCATGTACATGGCGTTTTGTATTTACGATTAAAAGACGGTAAAGTAGATACCTACAGTTTTTCTGGTAATAAAGATAATAATGGTGTTTTGAATTTGCGTCATAACTCTGGACACTTATTTACGGGAAAATTTGACAGTGATACTGTCATCAGTGGAAAAATCAAAACAAAAAATGGTTATATTGTAGAATTAAAAGGCCAAAGAACACAAAATGCCCCTCTTGGTGCTAGGTGTGAACCATTAAACAAGGAATAAAAATCCTTAGCTTTTTGCTGCTTAACGTAGCACAGTTGCATAAAATTATAAATTAATAGTGCAAGGACTCTTATACTGGAGAACATATGCTCATTTGGATATTAGCCGCTGCCCTACAATGTCTTTTACTATGGGGCATTTGGCGTGGCGCTCGCAATATTATATTGCAAAAAATTGCAAGTAAGGCACCCCTTATTTTACCTCCCACAACCTCTAACGTGGCTATGATTATTCCTGCTGCAGGCCAAAACCCTGTTATGCCAGATTCTTTACGCACACTCCTACAGCAAGACTATCCTCATATATTTCCTGTCATTGTTACCGCAAGTGAAGATGACCCCGCCTATGCCTTAGCCCTGAGCCTACAAGAAGAATTTCCTCAACTACACTGTGTGGTTGCTGGTGTGACAAGTCAATGTGGACAAAAAAATCATAATACCTTGCAAGCCATTGAATATATCAATACTCACGCCCCAGAAACAGAAATTTATGTCTTTTGTGACAGTACCCACAAAGCGAAACCTGACTTTGTGCGAGAACTTGTATGCCCCATTGTCAATGATGATGCAAATTTTACCACAGGCTACCATAATGTCATAGCAAAAGACAATAAAGTCGTTACCTTAGCATACCAGCTTTCTGTGCTAAATATGCGATTCTTACAAGCTATTGCACATTTTACACAGCCTTGGGGCGCTGCCATGGCCATTGCCCATAAGGTTTTTGAAGAAAACGCCATTGCCGAGGTGTGGCAGGATAACGTGGTAGATGATTGCTCCTTGGCATCAGTATTGCGTGAAAAAAATTTACAAGTGAAGTTATGTCCTCATGCTATGCTTGAAACTGTTGCTAAAAATCATAATTTTGAGACATTTAAAACATGGATGCAGCGACAAATCTTATTTTTAAAGTTTTGTGTTATGCCTCACTGGTTCTTGTTAGGTTTTTTTGCTTGCCTCACTACATTGCCAGTTCTTATTTCATGTTTATTTATCTTAGGTGGCCTCTTAAATATTTTACCAGCCTCCATGGGGTTTTATAGTCTTTTTGCTTTTGTTCAGCTTTCTGTACTCTCTCTTATTGCGCTTGGCTGGTGAGAACTAAGGCCCTCCTCTCCCCCATGGATAGCATGGC